>JBDRUN010000064.1 GCA_039801365.1 candidate division WOR-3 bacterium | reverse complement strand
CATCTCGACTTCAAGCTGGACAAAGCTCATGATTCGAGTACAAATGTATTCTGAGGCAACGGGGCGTCCTCGAGTACATCCATATATGAGGCAACAGGTATCACCAGCAGCCTTGACCTGTTTATCCAGGACGGTATATTGACTGCGCCAGCACAAGTTCCTGGCAGAGTATGAGTGACAAAAGGAGAGAATGTGCGTTCTACGATAGCCGCGTGTTTGTTCTGCACCGTCGTTGTGATCGGTGTTGGCATTGCCCAGGCCGAGTTACATCCAACCGGCATGATTTACGAAGAGTTGGAGAAGATTGCACCGGACCATGAGGTTAAGACTGTGCTGCCGGCTCCGGGTGTGCCGGACTATCACCGTGTATTCCGGGTTGACCTGTCGCACGAGATGCCGCCGGTCGGGAACCAGGGTGGCCAGGGTTCGTGTGCGTCTTGGGCCACCACTTACTACCACCGTACCCATCTTGAGTACATTGAACGACACTGGAGTCTGACCGACCCGAATCACCAGTTCAGCCCGGCGTTCACCTACAATCAGATAAACGGCGGCGGGGATTATGGCTCGGGGTTTACGAACAACTTCGGGCTGATGTGCGACCAGGGTTGCGCAAGCCTGGTTGACTGTCCTTACCGTGACAATGACCCCTTGTCCTGGCCGACCGAGCAGGCGTATATCAATGCGATTCCGTTTCGGTGCAAGACATGGCACTGGGCCTGGGTCCGCGACAGCTCTGGAATTGGTATCATAAAACAGCTTCTGAACAACGGATTCAGCTCCTGCCTGGCAATCTGGGTCTGGGGCAATTTCGACAATATCCATCTGTACAACTATACCTACTGTGCTGCTGACCGCACCGGCTCAAACCGTGGCGGCCACCTGATAACAATCTGCGGCTACGATGATACGCTCACGACCAATGACGGGCCAGGTGCCTTCCGCTGTGTTAACTCCTGGGGTTCAGGCTGGGGTCAGGCTGGATTCTTCTGGATGTCCTATGCAGCGGCGATGGACCTCTACCTTTCGATGCAACAGGTTGGCTGGATGGAGGACACCATCGGCTACGAGCCCAAGATGCTGGGTCGGGTGCGCATCAACCATCCGGCCCGGGACCGGGTCGGCATCACGTTCCTCGTCGGCAAGCGCGAAGTGCCGCTCTGGTTCTACGATTATCGGACCTGGCGCTGGCCACGCACGGACCGGCCCTTCCCGGCAACGAACCTTGTGTTCGACATGACTGGCGGTGCGGACTATATCGAGAACCTTGAAACCGACTCGGCGTTTGTCTGCTGCTACGACGACCTGCCGGACGGCAAAGAGGGTGAGATAGTATATGCCTCAGTCCAGTATCTACCCTGGGCCAATATCATCCGCTCGCGCGACACCCCGCTTGCGATTCCAGACACCTGGGTTCAGGTTTACGCGCTATCGAGGATGAAGCGCTATGACCCGGATGTCGGTGTCGTCGAAGGTCCGACTCCGACCGGAGTCCTGGATTCAGGTCAGACGGTAGTGCCAAAGACAAAGGTCCGCAACTTCGGCCAGGCTGCTGCGACATTTCCGGTAGTGATGCGTATCGGCTCGACCTACTGCGATACCCAGTACGTATCCAACCTTGCCCAGCTCGATACATGTCGAGTATCGTTCCGTGCGTGGACTGCGCCGACCCGCGGTACGTTCGCTCTGCGTTGCACAACCATGCTTGTCGGCGACCAGTATCCGGACAATGACTGCGAAGACGGCTCAGTCCGAGTCCGGGTCAGGGACTGTGCGTTGACGGCGATTCTCAGTCCACCCGATACAGTTGATACCGGATGTGTCATTATTCCGCAGATTCGTATTACCAACTACGGAACTGAGGAAGAAGTTGTCCGAGCTGTGTTTCGAATACCGGGCGATAACTACGCACGCGGTGGACAGAAGAACGTGCCAGCCGGAGCCGAGACTACATTGACTTTCCCAACCTGGCGTTCCCGGAACGAAGGTACCCACATCGCCTGCTGCACGCTGACCGTGAACGGAGACGTGCACCTTGAGAACAACGACCTTTTCAAGTACGTGACGGTCAAGGCCGGTGCCGGCATCGCGGAACACGGACTCGTGCCTCACGCCTCGCACCTTACGCTTGAAGCTGAGACGAATCCGTTCCGTACGGCTGTCAGCCTGCGGGTTGTGGCCAACAGCCCAACGGAATTGAGAATCTACGATGCCTGTGGCAATCTGGTCCGCACGATTCGCACGGCAAGTCAAGAACCGTTAGCTGCCACCTCTATCACTTGGGACGGCAGAAACGCAACCGGAGCAATTGTTCCAGCCGGTGCCTACTTCTGTCGGCTGGAAGCTAGCGGACGTCAAGTCACCATCAGTCTGCTCAAGCTGGACTAGAGAGTCTCGACTGCGCAGCGGGCCGGCATATGCCGGCCCGCTTGCTTGTGTTTGAGATTGGGTTTGCGCTGTCCTACGCCACGCAGAGCGCTTCCTGTTTCTTATGAAGCAGGGCCCACTGCGCGTCTATGTAGCGCTTATTCTCGGCGATTATCGCCTTACCCTGCTCGTCCTTGAACAGGTGCGCGAACCGACCCTGTGGTTTCATGAACTCCTCAACCGGCTTCTTTTCTTTCGGCTCGTAGGTTATCTTGTACTTGCCGTTCTCGTATTCGTAGATGGGCCAGAAGCACGTGTCAGCCGCAAGCCGGGAAAGCTCGATGGTCATGTCGCCTGGATGGCCCCAGCCCAGAGGACACGGCACCAGTATGTTCAGAAACGACGGCCCGTCTGCGGCGAGGGCCTTCTGGACCTTAGTTACAAGGTCGTTCCATAAGGCAACCGTGGTCTGAGCCGCATAGGCCGGATTGTGGGCAATAATGATTTCCATTATGTCCTTGCGATGCATCTGCTTGCCCGGCACGACCTCGCCGGCGGGGGAGGTGGTCGTGTGCGCACCGTAAGGCGTAGCCGATGACCGTTGAATACCGGTGTTCATATAGCCCTCATTGTCCGTACATACATAAAGGAATCGGTGCCGGCGCTCGAAGGCGCCGGAGATAGCTTGGAACCCGATGTCATAAGTGCCACCGTCGCCGCCAAAGGCGATGAACTTGAGGTCGTCCTGAATGAGTCCCATCTTCTTTCTGAACCGGTACGCAGTCTCGACTCCGGCCGCAGTCGAGGCCGCAGTCTCAAACGCAGTATGAATCATCGGAATCTGCCAAGCTGAATGCGGATAGATGGACGAGAATATCTCGGTACACCCGGTCGGCATGATGCCTACCACCTTGTTGGGCGGGGTGGCAAGCAGCACTTGTCTCACCGCCAGCGCTTCGCCGCAGCCGGCACATGCCCGATGTCCGCTTGAAAACAACTCCGGATTCTTACACAGGTCCTTTAGCCGCGCCATGTCTGCTCCTTGTGCGCCCTGTTCTGCAATCTGGCATCTGGTATCTGGTATCTGAAATCAATTCTCATTGCCTACCTCACTCCTACATAAGTCACCAGCGCATCCTTCTTGCCGGCCAGTGCCTGCTCGAGAACACCGATTCCATCCTCAGGCGTGAACTCTTTACCGCCCAGGCCATACACATAGGCCAGCGCTTTGGGTCGCTGCGGCAGGTCATAGAGCAAGGACGTCACTTCGGTGAAGAGCGGGCCACCATAGGAGTTTACCGCATCGGCCCGGTCCATAATCGCCACTGTCTTGAACCTGGCCAGCGCCTGCTTCAGAATCGGGTGCGGTAACGGCCGGTACACGCGCAGTTTGACCATTCCAACCTTCTTGCCCTGCTTGCGCAGCGCATCAACCGCCTCGCGCATCGTGCCGCAGGCCGAGCCCATCAGAAGCACGACCGCTTCCGCATCTTCGGTCTTGTACTCCTCGATGACTCCGTACCCTCGGCCAAACTGCTTCGCAAAGTCGGCCTGCACCTCTTCCACAATCGGAAGCGCCCTGTTCATTCCTTCGATCTGGCTTCGCTTGAACTCGAAATAGTAGTCCTGCATCGTGGCCGGGCCAACTAGAATCGGGTGCTTGATGTCCAGAAGGTCCCAGTTCGGCTTCCACTTCCCGAGCCAGTCCCGTACCTTCTTGTCCTCGAACGACTCGATGCGCTCCAGACAGTGCGAGAGGATAAACCCGTCCACCGCGACAATCGCGGGCAATGAGGCCTTCTCGGCAATCTTCACCGCCTGGATTAGTGTGTCGTACCCTTCCTGCACCGTTTCGCAGAAGAACTGCATCCAACCTGAGTCGCGCGATGCCAGTGAATCCGAGTGGTCGCCGTGAATGTTCAGGGGCGAGGAAAGCGAACGGGAGGCGATGGGCATCACGATGGGCAGACGCAGACCGCCCGCGATGAACAGCATCTCGTGCATCAAGGCAAGGCCCTGGGACGCGGTCGCGGTCATTGTCCGGCAGCCGCAGGCGGCGGCTCCGATGCAGGCAGCCATGGCTGAGTGCTCCGACTCGACTGCCACAAACTCCGAATCCACCAAACCGTCGTTCACATACCCAGCGAATATCTGCACAATCTCGGTGGAAGGCGTTATCGGGTAAGCAGCTACCACATCCGGGTTTATCTGCTTCATCGCGTAGGCCAGAGCCTCGTTTCCGGTTTTCGCCAGTATCATTTCCGCTCCTGTTCCATCGTTATCGCCTGCACCTTCTTCGGACAGACCGAAGCGCAGATACCGCAGCCCTTGCAGTAGTCGTAGTTGATTCCCTGATTCTTGCCGTCCTTCACAATAATGGCTGCGTCCGGGCAGTAAATCCAACAGGTCAGACAATGGATACACCTGTCCTTGTTCCACACCGGCCGCTGAGACCGCCAGGCACCGGTCTTGTTTTCCAGTACCGCCTTCGGGTCGTCAATAATCGCGCCGCACGGTAGTTCTTTCCAGCTCTTCAATTTTGTCATATCCTCGTCCTTCAGTTGTTCTGCAATCTGTAATCCCGTAGATGGAATCCAGCGTGTTCTCTCATTCTTTCACCTCTTCGTACGCCCGGCGCACCGACTCTAAATTGGGTTTGATGAACTTTTCCTTGCCGCCTCGGAACTTCTCGGAAAGTTTGTGTTCGATTGCTTTCATCATCGGCTCAAACTCCAGAACCCCGGTGACTTTCACCAGTGCGCCCAGCATTGGCGTATTGGGCACATTCTTGCCCACTGTTTCCATCGCTATCTTCGAGGCGTCCACTGCATAGACCTTGATGTTTTCCGGCAGTCTTACCCTCTTCCGCAATTCTTCAGGCGTCTCAGTGGTGTTCACCAGTAGAATACCATCTTCCTTCAGACCCTCGGTGACCCGGGCCGTTTCGATGAGCGACGCATCTAGAACTACCACTATCTTCGGCTCCTTGATGCCGGAGTGGGTACGAATCGGTTCATCCGACAGCCGGTTGAACGCCTGCACTGGTGCGCCCATCCGCTCCGGCCCGTACTCTGGAAAGGCCTGAATGAATTTGCCGGTATCGAGCGCGGCCTCGCCAAACAGAAGCGCCGCAGTCTTTGCACCTTGGCCGCCGCGACCGTGCCAGCGTATTTCAAGAACTTCTGACATCATACCTCCGTAGTCAATTCTGGAATCTGAACCTGCTTCACCTTGTCTGCTCCTATTCCAACTCACTGCTGTCTACTTGTTGTGCGGACTGCTATGTTAGCCCGCTCTGGCACGTTGTCAATTCGGCCTTTGCACTTCCCAAGAGTTGACGCGAATCTACTGAGACTTGTCCGAGACACCACCTTCACCCTATGCCTCCTCTTGTAAAGAGGAGGTATAGAAAGGCATGGGGTTTGGTCATCTGGATTGCTGCTGGCGACATTCCAGCGACAAGCTGATGAGATCCGTCTGCCGAATCAGGACTCAGGCCGGAGTCGCTGTGATTAGATAAGGAATCGGCCGTTTCGGGCGATGGGTTTGCCGTCGCCGTAGATGACCGAGTCCTTGCGCGTGTCGCAGACCATGTCCCAGTGGATGCCGGACCGGTTCTTTGAGCCGGTTTCAGGCAGACCCGCGCCGAGTGCGATGTGGACCGTGCCGCCGATTTTCTCGTCGAACAGGGTGTTTCGGGTGAAGCGCTTGATTGAGTAGTTCGTGCCGAAGGCGAGTTCGCCGACCCGTCTGGCTCCCGCATCAGTGCCAAGCATCGCTTTGAGGAAGTCTTCACCTTTGTCTGCTTTCGCTTCGACGACCCGTCCCCGGCGGAACACGAGTCTGACGTTCTGGACTTCGCGGCCCTGGTACACGGCAGGAAATGTGTAGCGGACCTTGCCCTCGGCTGAGTTCTCGACCGGGCCGGTGAATACTTCGCCGTCCGGAAAGTTCACGTGGCCGTCGCAGTTGACCCACTTGCGACCGCGCACGTTGAAAGACAGGTCGGTGTCAGGTGCAACAATCCTGATGGTTGAGAGCCGGTTCAGGTACCGGACGAGCCGGGCCTGACGCCTGGATACCTTTTTCCACTCGGCAATCGGATCTTTCTTGTCGAGCATGCCGGCTGTAAACACAAAATCCTGGTATTCCTCAAGCGACATTTCAGCGTCCTGGGCCGAGGAATTGGTTGGGAACATCGTGCCGCACCAGCGGAGCGAGCCTTTGGCGATACGCTCAAGCATCCGGTTAAAGACCGGTTTGCGCGCCCGGCCAGCAAGGGCCAGTTTGCGGGGCGGGATACCGGTCAGTTCCTTGGTGTTCCAGCCGCCCCAGAAGAACAACCGGCCGTTGATTCGTTCGACCTCGAGTTTCTCGCTCGGTGCGATGAAACGGAGCTGGTCGTCGTTTGCATGGTGGTAGAACGTGTAAGCGGTGCCGGGCAGCGAGATGCGAAGCATCGGATGACCGCCGGCACGAAGCACTTCGACCATCGCACAGCGGATTAGTTCTTCAGCCAAGGCTGGACCTTCAATCCGCACCCAGTCGCCTTTCTTGACGCCGATACTGTAGCGGACGAGGAGTCGGGCCAGCCGTTTGATTCTTATGTCAGGCATCAGGATTCTCCTTTCTGGACAAACGGAAACAGACGTGCCGTTTGGGCATTGGAAGATTGGTCATTGGTTCATTACTTCTATCCGATACTGCGGCCACGGGTGGCGAAGAAACCAGCAATGGACGCAAGCCCGACCGTTGCGCCGATGGTGAAGAGCAGATGTCGGACCGCGAAGAAGTTCGTGAGCTGGCCGATAACGAAGGCCGACCCGGCGAAAAACACATGTAGCAACCACTCCCGGGTGGAGAAGATCCGGCCACGGGCCGATTCAGGGACCGATTCGTGGAGCAAGGTGTCCATGCCGATGTTGATGGGCGAAAGCGCAAGTCCAGCCAGGAGCGCGAGCGGCGCGACCCAGACAAACTGTCGGGAAATTGCCAGTGCCATCGCGATGAGTCCGAGCACGAGAAATGAGCCGAGCATCACCTTGTGCTTGCGCAGGCGGTGACCGATAATGCCGTAGGCCATTGAGGATACGACAAGGCCGACTGAGCCGATCGCAGCGACATAGCCCACGCCTTTGGTCCCGAGTCCGACCCCGCCCGCGTCGCGACCAGACTGAATAATCGGGATGTAGAGCACAAGGACCGCAGCACCCATGATGACGTACGCAAGGACCGTGCAATTGACGAAGAACACCGATGGTTCCCTCGTTACGAGCTGCCAGAGTTCCTTTACCTCGCGCAGCATCTTGGACTGCTGATCGAGAAACATCCGGGCCTCGTCGGAAACGGTAAGCCGCTTTTCCGGCGGATGCCAAGCTCCGGCCAGGCGGCGGAAGATGACAAGCAGCGCAATGACCGATACGAGATAGGTAAGGGCATCGAGATAGAAGCCCGCAGTCCAGGTTGGTCGTATGCCAAGACCAAGCCAGCCAGACCAGTCAACGATGAGCCCGCCCAGGAACATGCCGAGGAGCGTGGCGACCCGGCCGATGAGGTTCATGAGTGAATTTGCGCCCAGGACCCTCTCCGGACCGACAAGGTTGGGAATGATTGAAAGCCGCGAGGTATTGAAGAAAAGACCGAACAGGAATACGCCAAAGGCGACTGTAAAGACGAGATAGAGACTCTTTGTGGCAATGGCGACGAGCGGTATCAGGAGAACCAGCACGGTACGGGCCGAATCGCAGACGACCATAACCTTACGCCGGTCCCATCGGTCAACGAGTATTCCGGCGAGTGGGCCGAAAAGTATCACTGGCAGGGCAACAACGACCGAGAGAAAAGATATCGCTCGGGCGCTATCCAATCTGAGCACCTCGGCGAAGTAGGCAATCATTGCAAGCAGCGCCATGTAGTCGAGTTTGTCGCCGAAGAGCGAGACTGCCTGGGAGACTGAGAAGACGACAAATTCCGGGATGCGCAAAACCGGCAGCAACTGGCTGCGGTTGTTCATGACAACCGTGGTTGGTGCCTCAGGCCGACAATCAGAACCCCCTTCGATGGCCTTCTTTTCGTCCACTTAGCTCGTGCGGCGGCCAAGACGCGGAACCGGATAGGCCTGGAGCAGTTCGTAGTACAGGCTCTCAACCTGGTCAGCGACCCGGGACCAGGAGTAGCGCAAGGCCTTCTGTCGGCCGGCAGCGCCCATCTTTTGGCGTAAGGTCGGGTCTTTGAGCAGTTGTACGATGGCGGCAGCAATACCATCGACGTCACGGGGCGGCACAAGCAGGCCCTCGCGGCCATGCTCCAGCACCTTGCGGTACCCCTCGATGTCTGAGGCGACGACCGGCTTCGCACTTGCCATTGCTTCGAGCAGCACGATACCGAAACTCTCAAAACCGATTGCCGGCGAGCAGTAAACGTCGCAGCTTGCGTAGTAGTGCGGTCGGGCGTCATTCGGAACCAGACCGGCCCAGTGAACGTGCTCCTCGACTTCCTTGTCCAGGTACCCCTTGTATGCATACCCGAACAGGCCGGCGCCAACCACGATAAGCTGGACGTCGGGAACCTGGCGGACGATTTCCGGCATTGCCATCAGGAGGTACTTGAGGCCCTTGCGTGGCTCGAACCGGCCAAGAAACAGTACCTTGGGCCGGCCGTTGTCAAGTTCGGGGATAGGTGTGACGTCGGGCCGGAACGTCTCGACATCTACCGCGTTGGGGATTATCCGATACGGGCCGGGAAAGTACCGGGCAGTCGAGTCGCGGGCCCGTTCGGAGACCGCAACCAGACCGTGGAGGTGGTGGAAGTAGGGACGGAACTCAGGCCAGAAAAGCACGTAGGGAATACTGCGCTGATAGTCGGAGTGCAAAGTGATGACATTCACTGACTCGGATGCTCGGATGGCGACAAGCGGTAAAGTTGGTGCGAGCGAGCCGTGAATGTGGATGATGTTGAACCGTTCGGCAGCAAAATATCTTTTTACCCGGTGCACCGGCCGCCAGGCGATCGGCACCCGGGCAAACGACTTGTTGGAGCGGACCAGAAGTCCGGTACCGATGCGGTACACCTGGTCTTCGTCCGGTGTGCAGGGTAGAGTTTCGACCGTCTTGCCGCCGAAGTTGGTAGTCAGTACCTTTACGGTGTGTCCCCGTTTGCGCAGCTCGACGGAGAGGTTATGGATATGGTCCGGGATGCCGCCGACATAGGGATAGTAATTGTCGGATACCATGCAGATACGCAGCGGCTGTCTTGGGTGTCTGTCCGCTTGGACAGGTTCGAGCTGGGTGCGCTGCTCAATGGGACCAGCGGTCATTTCCTTCTGTTGTACGCTTCTATGCCGTGGGCCAGGAGACTCATCGCGCGTGCGAGGTCATCGCAGTTCAGGACATAGGCGATGCGGACTTCATTCTGGCCCGCACCTTTGGTGGCGTAGAACCCGTTTGCTGGTGCGACCATCACGGTCTCGTTGTTCTCCTGAAACTCGTCAAGCATGAAGATGGCAAACTGCTCGGCATCGTCTACCGGCAGACGGGCAACGACGTAAAAGGCTCCGGCCGGCCGCTGGCATAGTACTCCTGGCATGGCACACAAGGCGTCGCATACCAGGTCGCGCCTGCGGCGGTATTCATCCCGCACCGCGGCAAAGTACGAAGCCGGCGTGGACAGCGCGGCCAGCGCGGCAAGCTGGTCAACTGTCGGTGGGCAGAGCCGGGCCTGGCCGAACTTAAGGACTGTCTGCATCAGGTCGTGGTTACGGGAGACGATACACCCGACTCGGGCACCACACGCTGAGTAGCGTTTGGACACCGAGTCAACCATAATTGCACGGTCCTCGAGGCCAGCAAGGTTCATCACGCTGTGGTGCTTGACGCCGGGGTCGTAGATGAACTCGCGGTACACTTCGTCGGCGACAAGGTAGAGGTTCCGCTCAAGGCAGAGCCGCGCGAGCATCGCCATCTCATCGGCTGTGTAAACGACACCGGTCGGGTTGCCCGGGTTGGACACGAGGATGGCCCGGGTACGCTCAGTCAGTCTTGATTCGATCTCCCGGCCTGGCGGTAGGTGGAATCCATCTTCGGCCCGGCAGGTCACCGGCACAAGCTGGATACTACTCATGCATGCGTACCCAGCGTAGTTGGTGTAGAACGGTTCGGGTACGAGAACCTCATCTCCGGGGTCGGTGATGGCACCATAGACGAAGGCAATCGCTTCGCTGCCACCGACCGTGACCAGGATATCCTTCGTTTCGACCGTGATTCCGACGCCGGCGTAGTAGTGGACCAGGCCATCGAGATAGGCGGTAAGGCCGTTGGACGGGCCATAACCGATGACTTTCAGGTCAAGCCCGCGATAGGCGGCCAGCATCTCAGCCGGGGTTTCCACATCCGGCTGGCCGATGTTCAGGTGATATACTTTGACGCCGCGTGAGCGGGCACGGTCGGCATAGGGCACGAGCTTGCGGATGGGCGAGGCCGGCATCAGCCGCCCCCGTTCGGAAATTGTCACCTTCCCTGGCATACGTCTCCTTTCTTTCGTACCCGGACCAGGCCGGCTCGTTAGCGTGGCAGCAGTCGGCGCAGTTCGACCGGTTCAATCGGGCCGACCGCACCGACGCAGAAGCCCGGGGCGCTGAACAGTTGGTCCGCCAAGTCGTTTATTTCCGCATGCTTCACCCGGTCGAGACATGCAAGTGCCTCGTCCAGTGGCTGCACCTGTCCCAATAGTTGCTGGCTTCTGGCCAGTCGCAGCATCCGGCTGGTCGGGCTTTCCAAAGCCAAGAGAATCGAGCTTCGGGTCATGATAAGGGCGCGTTCGATTTCGTCCGACCCGAACCGGTGACGGCGCAGCCGCTCAAGTTCGTCGGTGATGACCTCAAGGCAGCGGGTTAGCTTACTTGCCTCGGCCACGAAATACACACCTATGAACCCGGAATCTTCAAAGAGCTCGGCAAAGCTAGACACCGAATATACCAAACCTTCGGTTTCGCGCAAGCGTTGGAACAGACGGGACGATAGTCCGCCGCCGAATGCGGTGTTGAAGATGGCCAATGCGTGACGTCTCAGGTCGGCAAAAGGGAATGCCGGTACTGCGAGGCAGATGTACACCTGGCTCAGGTCGCGGCGGGTTTCAACCATCTCGCCGGCCGGAGCTGGAACCGGTCTTGTCCGGACCGGAGGCGCAAACCTGGGCCAGTGGCCAAGTGTGCGTTCGATGCACTGAGCCAGTTCGTCGGTCCGGACTTCGCCAACCGCAACTGCAAGCCCGGTACCAACATGGTATCGTTCGGCATAGACCCGGCGTAGAAACTCGGGTTCGGCTCTGGCAAGCGAATCCAAAGTACCGCTTATTGGCCAACCCATCGGATGGTTCTGGTAGAATGCCTGAAAAGTCAGGTTGAATGTTTTTGAGTCCGGGTCTTCGTCCGCGCTCCGGATTTCCTCGGCGATTACGCCTTTCTCCTTTTCCAGTTCAAGCTGGTTGAAGGCCGGTCGCGCAACGATATCACACAGAAGTTCAGTGACCGGAACCTGCTGGTCGGACGGGAACCGGCCGTAGAAGCAGGTCGTTTCCTTGTCGGTGAAAGCGTTCAGCTCCGCGCCGAGCGATTCCGCCGCATAGGATATGTCGCGCGCGGACAGCCGGTCCGTGCCCTTGAACACCATATGCTCGTTGAGGTGGCAAAGACCGACAAGGTCCTTAGGGTCATCCCGGCTGCCGATCCGGAACGCAAGCCCGAGGCAGACCGAGTGGACATGGGGCAACTGTTCGGTAATGAGCAGAAGTCCATTTGACAGCACTGTGGTTCGGATGCCGTCGGTTGCAAACTCGGGAGCGCCCAAAGGCCAAGCGTTCTTCTAGCGCCGTTCCCGGGAACGGCGCCGGCTATGGTCGCGATCGCTGTCCCGCGAATGGTTGCGACGTTCGGGCCGGACCGCAATCCCTGAGTCGTCTGAAGGTGGAATCTCGCCCCGTTCTTCCATTGCCTTCTTGCGTGACAGGTTGATCCGGCCAAGGTCGTCAATTTCTACAACCTTGACCCAGACCTTGTCGCCGACTCGGACCGCGTCTTCGACGGCGCGGACCCGCGTCGGTGCGAGCTGGGAAATGTGGACCATTCCTTCTTTGCCCGGCAGTATCTCAACGAAGGCGCCGAAGTTCATGATTCTCGTCACCGTGCCCAGATAGAGTTTGCCGACTTCGACCTCAGCTACGAGCGATTCGACCCAGGCCTGGGCCCGTTCGAGAGCCTCGACCTTGTTCGAGGCAATAGTCACGGTACCGTCGTCCTCGATGTCAATGGTGCAGCCAGTCTCATCAGTAATCTTGCGGATGGTCTTGCCGCCCGGACCGATGACCGTGCCGATCTTCTCGCGGTCGATCTTAAGGAATACGATGCGCGGGGCAAGCCGTGATATCTCAGGACGGGGTTGAGCCAGGGTCTGGTCCATTATGTCGAGCACTTTCAGGCGAGCTGTAGTCGCGCGGCGGATGCCTTCAGCAAGCACTGAGTAGGGGACTCCGGGCAGTTTCAGGTCGAGTTGTATCGCAGTGATGCCCTTGCGGGTGCCGGCCACCTTGAAGTCCATGTAGCCATAATGGTCCTCGTCACCAATAATGTCGGTGACGAGGGAGTACTTTGCACCCCGGGCGATGTCGCCGTCCACAATCAGGCCCATTGCCATGCCGGCAACTGCGGCCCGGACCGGCACCCCCGCGTCCATCAGCGAAAGCGAGCCGGCGCAGACCGAGGCCATCGAGGAACTGCCGTTCGATTCGAGAATGTCCGAAACCACCCGGATGGTGTAGGGGAAGTTCTCCTCGGGCGGAATGACAGCAGCGAGGGCACGTTCAGCCAAATCACCGTGGCCAATGTCCCGGCGGCCCGGTCCGCGTAGGAACTTGACCTCGCCGACCGAGAAGGGCGGGAAGTTGTAGTGGAGCATGAACCGCTTCTTCTCCTCCATCTCAAGCTCGACGTCGTCCACGACCTGTTCGTCCTGCTTGGTGCCGAGCGTAGTCGCGGCAAGGGACTGAGTCTGGCCTCGGGTAAAGAGCGCCGAGCCGTGGGTCCGGGGCAGGACCGAGACTGCGCATTCAATCGGCCGAATCTCACCTTCCTTTCTGCCGTCAAGCCGGATGCCGGTATCAAGTATTCGGCGCCGCATGTCTTCACCGAACATTGCGTCCGTCACGCCCTTGATTGCGGCTTCGGATTCGGGAAAAGTCTCGGCAAGGTCGGCGACCAGCTTGCGAACCAGTTCGGTGCGGGCATTTCCGCGCTGGAGCTTGTCCTGGATGTTATTGGCGGCCCTGACTCCGTCTGCGGCACGCTTGCGGACTTCGGCCTCAAGCTCGGGCGCGACCAGCGGCTGATCGGTCCTGAGCTTGGGCTTGCCGACCTGTCGCTGAAGCTCAAGCTGAAGGTCAATAGTCTCACGGATGACCGGTGCCGCCAGGTCCCAGCCCCGGTCAATATCCTCAGGACTAGCTTCTCTGGCCTGTCCGGCAATGGTCATCACCAGGTCACCGATACCGACGTACATCATCCACATGTCGGCCTCGTCCTCTCTTGTCATCGGCGGATTGAGAACGAACTCGTTTCCGAACTTGCCGACACGGCAGGCACCAATTGGCCCGAGGAATGGAATTTCTGAGACGGTCAGTGCGGCTGAGGCAGCAATGAGTCCCAAGAGGTCGCTCTCGTTCTCAAGGTCAGTTGAGAGCAGAAAGGCGACAATCTGGGTTTCGTTGCGGAAGTTGTCTGGGAAGAGCGGTCTGATCGGTCGGTCAATGAGACGGCAGGTAAGCGTTTCCTTGTCGCGGGGCCGGCCTTCGCGCTTGAAGAAACCGCCGGGGATTTTCCCGGCGGCGTAGGCCAGCTCGCGATAGTCAACGGTCAAAGGGAAGAAGTCCTGATAGGACTCGATCGGGTCCTTCCGGTACACGGCACTGGCAAGAATGACTGAATCACCGTAGCGCGCCAATACCCCACCGTCAGACTGTCGGGCAACACGGCCGAACTCTAATGACAGGTTGCGGCCGCAGACTTGTTTCTCGACGCGGGTCAAGGTCTAACCCCTCAACCCTAGTTCATCAACAATTTTCTTGTAGCGGCTCTTATGGTGCTCGGAAAGGTAGTTTAGGTGCCGCCGGCGTTCGTTGACCATCTTGATGAGCCCGCGGCGGGAGTGCTTGTCCTTCTTGTGCACCTTCAGGTGCTCACTCAACAGGTTTATCCGCTCGCTCAGAATCGCAATCTGAACCTCGGGCGAGCCAGTATCGGTATCGTGCAACTGATGGAGATGAATCAGTTGTTCCTTCTTCTCTTTCGCTATAGGCATTCTTACTTCCTCCGGATGCAAGGATACCCAAAATCCAGCACTTGTCAACCTCTGGAGGACGTAGCTGTGAATATGACCGCAAGTCAGCGTAGCGGCGAGCTCCGAACAAACTTGTCCAGGGAGGACTTCGTGCGAGACCCGGGCCGGTCGGCCGCGGGTTGTTGATTCCGGCTGGTTCTGAACCTGGCGAAACCGGCTTAGGCTACTAGCGGGGCGACCTTCTGGTCGCCCCGCTCGGAATCTGTCCGTTGACCTACTTCTGTCCTTCTTCAGCCTTGGGTTTGACGATGCAGGTGATTTCGGTCTTGAGCGACTCGGCCGGGGTCTTGGATGGATCAGACAGATAGAACTCCATGCACGGCCCGGCAACGACATACCCGTTCTCATCAACCCATTTCATCAACTGCTCGTACACCGGGCCAACCTTGTCGTATGGCCCGATGTACAGCGCAGCGGCAATTTGTGTCGCCGGCATTGCTTTGACTGCGACGTCTTTATCACCCTTGGTCTCAGCTGGGACCGGAACGCACACTTCCCACTTTGCGCTTTCCTGCGGTACCTCAAATCCGGTCAGGAACACAGCGAACGGTCCGCCTGCGGGTTTCACCTGGCACTTTTCCAGCCACGCGAACAGTTCGTTGATTGCCTGGCCTACGCCCGCGTACGGGCCGGTCCGGGTCAAGTACGCTACGTTCGTCTCGTTCAGCATCTTGACCGAAGCTGTGAACTTCGGTTCTTCGGTTTTCCCCGCTGGTTGCGGGGCTTTGCTGCCACACCCGACCATCACCAGGATGGCGAAGCATGCGGCCGTGGCCAGCAGTGTTCTGTGCATCATGTTGTCCTTTCGCCGCGTTTGAGATTGCGTGCGGCGTGCGAATACTAGTCCGGCAGTAACTACTGTCAAGCTCTCGCGTTGCCTCACCAAAAATGTACTCGAAGCTACCCCGTTGCCTCACGTAAGAAAAGTACTCGAAACAGGAGGCATAATCTGAC
>JBDRUN010000063.1 GCA_039801365.1 candidate division WOR-3 bacterium | reverse complement strand
GCATCCGTAGGACAAAGGAGAAACGCGATAGGAAGCCAAGGTCGTAGTTATCCGGGACCTCAAAGTTGTTGAAGTAGAGAACAATCTTGCGGGCCAGGAGCTTGAGAAAGGCGGCGGGACGGGATTTCATCCACTGAAAAGCGGCCCGGAAGTAGAAGCGCGAAAGCTGTGAGTAAGTCAGATTCCGGCCGGTCTGCTCGCGGGCATAGCCGGCAAAGTCCTTTTCCTCGAACAGTGGGTTGGGTCTGACCCAGGGCGGAGCTTCATACTGGCCGGTGCGGTTGTGCTCGCTGTTGCCGATGTAGAAGTTCTGACCAGCCTGAGTGGTGGTAAGGACGAACTCGCGAGCGAGAATCGTGTTTCGGATCGAAACCGGAGCGATGACGAGAAGCAGACCAAAAAGGGAAGCGAGCATGGAGTGAAGGGACGAGCGAAAGGAGAAACGGCGGAGGGGGGGCAAAATATCCGGGTGAATGCGGGACACGGTTCTGGGGCGGAATGCGTAAAGCGCGACAAGGAGCGGTGCGAAGACGAGCAAGTTCGCCCGAGTCAGCGAAGCAAGGCCAAGGAATGCACCGCTCAGAGTAGGCCAGATGAGATGCGCCGTGCGAATGCCGAAATGCGAACTGGCCATAGAGCATTTGCGGTCTGCCTTTTGGTCCTGGTGGATGCCCATACTTCGAACCGTTGTCCAGAGGAACAGCGCGGTGAGAAACACCGACACCGTTGTCTTGTCAATGACTGCCTCGTAGAAGATGAAAGTCCTGTAGGTTGCAGCCCCAAGCGCGGCGAGGACGCCAGCCCGTAAGTCGAACATCCTGCGTGCCATGTCCCAGACAAGCAAGACGACAGCGCAACCGAGCAGGGCTTGGAGGCAATACACCGGCAAGTAGTTATGGCCGAACACACGATAGACTGCAGCCAAGAAGTAGGGATATAGCGGGTCTTGGTAGAAAGGGGTTTTGGGCAGGGTCTTGTTGATAATGGCAAGCGCTGCGGTGTCGTAGGCTTGACCGTCAATCATTGGCCGATTGAAGAAAGGTGAGTCGGCACTGTCCAAAATGTGCAGGACCCGGAGCGATATGCCCAAGAGCAGAACACCGGCGAGGAGCAGTTGGCCTGCTTTCCTACTTGAGGTCTTTGTGGACCCGACCATGACCTAGTCTAGAGCAGAGCCAGGAGTCTGTAAAGCGTTGGTGAGATGGGAAACGATAACTCCCGGAGTCAACGGCGCTTGACAGGCTACGTGGGCGTCCTATACTACTACGTAGGCTGACCGCCGGCTGGGCTGTGAAGAAAGCGGCGCTAATGGTCGTGGACATGCCTCGCTGGACGGTATGTCGAAGAGAGCAGCCGTGGGTTACCATCCGAGAAATGGAGTAGTCTTGGCCGAATCCTGCTGACCGGAAGCAGGCGAGAGGAGGATTCGATGCAGAAGTGTTTTCGGTGCTTCAGATTTGTGCTAGTAGCGTTGCTTGCGTGTGCAGCCGACATTGCGCTTGCCCAAGTCAAGGTCTGGACCGCCCGCTATGACGCCGGTTCAAACGGCTATGACTTCGCGCAGGCAATGGCCTTATGTCCGGATAGTTGCATTGTCGTAACCGGTTTTTCCCGGGGTAACGACCTTGGTGATATGGCGACGTTGAAACTTAGGCCGAACGGTGAGCGGGCATGGGTTGTGCGGTATCAGCGCTTCCCCGGTGAGACAGAGGAGGGCCTCGACGTTGCGGTTGACGACTTCGGAAACATTTTCGTCTGTGGCAAGCTGACCTCGGGTGCCAACGTTGACTACGTTACGGTCAAGTACGATTCGACCGGAGTTCAACAATGGGCAAGGACCTACAACAGTGGTGGTAGCAATGAGGACGTTGCGGTGGCGGTGGTGCCGGACCGCAAAGGCGGATGCTATGTTACCGGGTACAGCAGGCTCGCCACCTATGACTATTTGACATTCCGCTATCGCGCGGATGGGTCAGTGGCATGGTCAGTACGGCGTGACGGGCCTGGCCACGGTAATGACCGTGCGACTGCGCTAGGTCTGTCGGCACAGGGTGACCTTTACGTGACCGGGTATGCGCTTACTGCGGTTAATCCGGAGAGTCTTGACTACTGCACGGTTAAGTACGACACTGCGACTGGCAGCGAGCTCTGGATGAGACTGTACGACGGTACAGCAGTGAAGGGGTATGATGATCCGAAGGACGACCGCGCATTTGCCCTGGCGCTGGACCCGGCAGGCAACGTATACGTCACCGGTCGAGCCGGAGAAGATGATACCCGATACGATGCGACCACCGTGAAGTACAGCCCGGATGGGACCGAGGTCTGGGCCCATCGGATGAACTTCGGAAATCATAAGGACGAATTGACGTCGAGTATCGCAGTAGACGCGCACGGCTATGTCTATTGCGGCGGATACACGACCGAGTACTACGGCGACAGTGGCTGGGACATGCTTGTGTTCCGAATTGGCCCGGACGGTAGTACTGACTGGTTCAATACATACGACCAGACGATGGACGACGACAGCACCGCAGCGGTAGGGATTGACGAGAACAGCAACGTTTATGTGGCTGGATACTCCTATGCGTCCGACAATTGTCTGGACTGGGCTGTATTTAAGTATAGCCCACACGGGAATCTGCTTTGGCGCGCTGCACACGGGGTACGTGAAGATGACGACGAGCCGGCCGACTTGGTCGTTGACCTGTCCGGCGAACTGTACGTTGCCGGGTATGACTTCTACATGGGTAACGAAGCTTACACGGTCGTAAAGTTCTCAGAACCGGACGCAGGAGCCGGAATTGTTGTAAGCCCGACCGACACGGTGCGCTATGGTGCGACGGTCCGTCCCAAAGTATGGGTGCGCAATTACGGTGCATTGGAACTTGACTTTCCGGTTCGGCTCGACATCGGTACTTTCTACTTTGATGCGCAGTACGTAACAGACCTCGCTCCCTACGAATCTACTATCGTTGTGTTCAAGGAGTGGAGGGTGAGGGACACCGGCCTGATTACTGCACGTTGCTACACCCAACTGTCTGGCGACAAGGACCCGATAAATGATACTGGTTTCGGTTCGGTTGTTGCTAAGAACGTGTGGGAGCAACTTCAGTCGGTGCCGGAAGGGGCGCGGGGACGCGGAGTCAAGTACGGCGGTTCGCTGGCCTTTGCCAAGGATTCGCTGGTCTATGCCCTGAAGGGCTACAACACATGCGAGTTCTACGTCTACAACCTGCGAACTGGACAGTGGAGTGCCAAAGAGTCTATCCCGGAACAGAGCCCGGGTGGGAGGAAGAAACGTATCAAGAAGGGCGCATGTCTGGAATGGGACTGCGGCAACCGAATCTATGCCGTCAAGGGTAGCAACACGCTTGAGTTCTGGCGCTACCAGATTGAGGGTGACACCGGGTGGGTTCCGGCGGCAGAATACCCAAGTGCTAACGGACGCGGAGTCAAGTATGGCGCGTCGCTTGTCTACGTGCCTTCTCAAGGCCGGCTGTACAGTTGCAAAGGTTCTAATACCCTTGAGTTCTCGGCCTACGACCCGGCCACCAACCGGTGGACGCCGATGAAAGATGTTCCAGAGGGAGAGAAAAATCGGCGGTGCAAGGACGGTACCTGCATGGCGTTCGACGGTGACCACACCATCTATTTGCTCAAGGGCGGAAGGTACGAGTTCTATGCTTACGACGTTAACGATAACACCTGGCAGACAAGACGGGAGCTGCGAAACAGTATGTACTCGACCAGAAAGCGGAAGGTCAAGGCCGGTGCCGGTCTGGCTTGGGATGCCTTGAATGCGAGGTTATATGCGACCAAGGGCGGTAAGCTGTCCGAGCTATGGTACTATGACCCGAGCAAGGACTCCTGGGTCGAGAGCAATGACTCAATTCCGCGTACGTTCAATACACCACCACCCTACTACGGCAGTTGCCTCGAGTACGGCAACGGCAAGCTGTATTTCCTGCGTGGCAACAAGACTCGGGAGTTTTGGGTTTATCATGCGAACTTTCCATTGAATCCGAACGCGGTGGATGGCCCCCAGCTTGCTGCGTCAGTTCTGCCGGCCGGAGTGAGCCCCCGGCTTCGGGTAGTTCCTAATCCTCTTGCTATCGGGGCTGTGGTCCATTACACCCTGCCCCAGGCCGGCCGCGTGAGACTTGGACTGTTCGACGCTTCAGGCCGGTGCGTTGCGAACCTGGTTGATGATTGGCGCGCGCCAGGTGAGTACCACGCGAGCCTTGCGAATCTGGACCTGCCGGGCGGAGTGTACCTGGTCAAGTTAGTTCTGGGCTCCGAACGGAGTGGGTCAACCGCGAGCGACAAGCTCGTCGTGACCCGCTAGGAAGGAGACGCTATGGTCAGTAATCTAGATAGAATCCGGAATCCAGTACGTGCAGGCCGGCTCAGGCTGCTGCTCGTCTTGCTGGTTCCAGTCGTGGCCGCTGCCCAGCTCGATACGATGTGGACCAGGCGATATCCGGAGGCAAAGCCAGCGACGCCGAGGCCGAGCTACGTTGCCGACATCCTTGCCGACGCCGATGGCGGTGTGTATCTCTGCGGCGGTGGTAATTACCCGGGGCCGGAAAATGAGTACCTTCTGACTGCCAAGTACGACGAGTTCGGCAACCGGATATGGCTTGGTGCCCGAACCGGGGCCAGCACAGACGCTTACGACAACCTCGGACATGCAATTGTTGCTGACCCGACGGGAAATGTTTACGTTGTCGGTTGCGTTGATGACCCAAGCCCCAATGACCGGGACATGGCCTGGCTCAAGTACACTGGTTCGGGTAGTGAGGAGTGGTTCGACACGTTGAACCTCCTGGATGAGGACATTCTCTATGATGCCGTGGTCGCTGCTGACGGGTTCATTTATGCCTGCGGTGTTCGGTGGAACAATACACTGGCGACCAACGAATTCCTTGTCGCAAAGCTCAACCCGGCGAATGGCGATACGGTGTGGACCCGTGGCTATGTTTACACTGACCCGCCTGGGTCCGGTCCGGGGCGAGACCGACCGAAAGTACTGAAGAAGCAGAGGCCGCCGCGGCGGTTTCGTCTGTACCCGAACTTCTACGATGAAATAGAGGACTGGGAAAACTGCGCCACCGCCCTAGCCCTGGCACCGGACGGTAATATCGTTGTGACCGGAGTCGCATATAGTGACCTTAACGACAAGGAGTGGTGGACCATGAAGTTCACCCCGGCCGGTGTTAGGCTCTGGGATAGGACCTACCACAACCCGCAGACACTCTACGAAGATGATGACATTGCCTTCGACGTCGTTGTTGCCAACAATGGCAACATATATGTGGCCGGCTTTGACTATCTGGAGACCGACGATGTTGACCAGTGGCGGAATTTTTGCGTGGTTCGTTACGATGCGAACGGTCAGTTTTGCGCCTACCAGTCAAGAGACGGCGCTGAGGGTGAGGATTGCGCTTTCGCACTCTGTTTGGATGACGCGAGCCCGCAGAATGTTTACGTGACCGGGTGGGCCGAATACAGTACCTCAGTTCAGATATTGACGCACAAGTTCGACTGGAGCCTCAGCTCGCGGCTCTGGGCGGGCGGAGCAAGGTTCGGCTCTGCTGACGGCGATGAGTACGGGTGTGACATATTCTACAAGTCGCGCCGAGTATATGTGGTAGGTAACTGGGGCCGGAACGTGGCAGCGGTGTGTTACCGGGATTCGACAACTACGCCGCGGGCTCCGACCCCCTTGTGGAGTTTCGTTTTCCCGGGGACCGGCGCATCGTGGGACATGGGCACTGCGGTCTGGGTCAATGATACTGACCACGTGTATGTGGCCGGACAGACGTTTCAGCAGACTGGCACGACTGTGTGGAGTTCCATGTTTCTTTCCCGGTTGTTCTACCGGGTGAACGACGTCGGCGCGGACCAGATACTGGCTCCGGTCGGTGAAATCCCACTCGATACGCTGGTGCGTCCCAAGGTGAGAATTCGCAATTACGGAAACTCGGCCACAATCTGTTCGCTACACGTCGTCGTTAGGGACGCAGGCGGAACCCCGGTATACGATGTGGCTGAGAAGGGTATCTTTGTGCCGATGGATGGAATCGACTACGAACTCGCTACGCCATGGCAGGCCGGCCCGGTCGGAAGTTATGACGTCATCGCCAACACGTATCTGACCGGTGACGGCGTACCGGGCAACGATACCTGTCGCTCAACCTGCACGGTAGTGAAGACCGATGTGGGCGTTACCAGCATCAGCGTGCCGGTCGGACCGGTTCCACTCGATACAGTGCTGCGGCCGACAGTGCGAATTGAGAACTTCGGGTCTAAGACAGCGACTTTCAACATTCGGTTCGTGATTGACGATGGCACGGAGCCGCCAGAGTATGATGAGACCGAGACCGGGATTGTCTTGCCGCCGGGCGGCAATGCGACACACGAGTTTGCCAGGACGTGGGCTGCCGGTCCGCTTGGCGAATATGGTACGCTTGCTTACACGATAATGCCCGGTGATCAGAACCCGGGTAACGACACGAGCAGAGGTACTTGTACCGTCACTTACACGGACGCAGGCGTGACAGCAATCAACGCACCGGCTGGCGATATCCGGCGCGACTCACTTGTTGCGCCCGAAGTTGTGATCACCAACTTCGGAACTCAGGCGGCTGAGCTTGACTGCCGGCTTGTGGTGTTTGCAGCCGCAGACACGGTCTATGACACGACCGAGACCGGTATCATCGTGCCGGCCGGCAGTCCGGTAACGCACCAGTTCGACCTAGTCTGGTCTGCTAAGCCCCAGGGTGAATACTCGGTAAGTGCATTCACGATGCTGCCAAGGGACCAAAACCGGGCCAACGATACGACGTACGGTTCCTGCTCGGTTATCTACACTGATGCCGGCGTCGCGGCAATTGCCGAGCCGGCTGGCAACGTCGGGAACGGAACCGAGGTCAGCCCACGAGTGATCATCCGCAACTACGGCAATCGCGAGGTAACGCTGGACCTGCGGTTTGTGATTGACGACGGCATTGCGCCACCGGAGTACGACGAGACCGAAACGGGCATCGTGCTGTCCGCAGGAGCGACTGTACCTTACTCCTTTTCGACGACCTGGACTGCGACGCCGGCTGGGACGTATCTGGCCAAGGCATACACTATCCTTGACGGTGACCAGGAGCCACAGAACGATACGGCGCAGCGTACGTTCCGGGTAGTTCAAGTTGACGCCGGGGTGACGGAAATCGTGGTACCGGTCGGCGGCATCGAGGAAGGCACTGAAGTTATGCCTGAGGTCGTGGTCAAGAACTTTGGCCCGAGTACGATTACGACTGATGTCCGGCTCATTATTGACGACGGTATTGCGCCGCCAGAATATGACCAGACTGAGACGGATGTTGTGGTTGGGCCAGGCGCACAGGTGAATCGCCAGTTTGCGGTCGGGTGGACAGCCAGTCCGACCGGCGACTACGTGACGAAGGCCTACACCATGCTGGAGTTCGACGAGGACCCATCGAACGATACGGCCAGCGGTAGCTGCCGGGTCAAGTACACCGATGCTGGAGCAACCGCGGTCAACGCACCAGTCGGCGACATAAGACTCGGTACTCAGGTCAGGCCGGAGGCGGTTCTGGCTAACTTTGGAACCGATGAAGTTGTGACCGATGTCCGGCTTGTCATCGAGGACGAAGCAGGAGACGAAGTCGTTTATGACACTATTGAGACCGGCATACTCCTCCCGGTCGGCAGCCCAGTGATTCGTACATTCAAGAAGACCTGGATCACGGGACCGCGTCTCGGCAACTACCGGACACGGTGTTACACGATGCTTGCGGGGGACCGTGTGCCCGCAAACGACACGGCCAAGGCAGTATGCCGAGTTGTTGAGGCCGCAGCAGTTGACGCCGCCGTCCTGCAAGTACTCGCACCGGCCGGGCGGCTCGACACGAACGAAGCAGTAGTACCGCAAGCCCGGGTGGCGAACCTTGGAAACGTGCCAATCTCTTTCACCACATGGTTCGTAATCGAAGACGAAAGGGCGGACGGTGAGCAGTACCGGGCCTCGGTTTCGGTTGTTGACCTTTCAGTTGGAAAGGAGTCTACACTAGCTTTTGTCGAATGGCTGGGTACTGCAAGTGAAGGCCGGTACGTCGCCTTGTGCTCGCTAGCCCTGGCCGATGAAAATCCGGAGAACGATACGGCCAGCCGCCGATTCCGCGTCAGCGCCCAAGAACCTTGGCCAGAGGGATGGGTGGAAGTCGAATCGCTGCCGCGTCTGCCTAGCCAGAGGTCGGCCAAGGATGGTGCCTGGCTTGCAGAAAACCGGGGCCTAGTCTACGCGGCCAAGGGCTACAAGACGGGCGATTTCTACCGGTACTGGCCGAACCAGGACTCCTGGGAGCAACTGGAATCAATTCCGTCGCTAGAGCAGGGCCGTTATCGGCCACCCAAGGACGGATGTCGTGGCATTGGGGATGGCGAGAGTTCAATATTCATGATTAAAGGTGCAAATACTCTGGGATTCTGGCGTTACGGCATCGAGTCCCGCACTTGGGAGCGGTTGCCAGATGTTCCCGAGGGGCCGAGCCACAAGCGGATCAAGTACGGAGCAGACCTCGTGTACGTCAACCGAAATGACACCGGATGGGTGTATCTGTTGAAGGGATACAAGACCGAATTTTACCGGTACAACGTTATCGCTCAGCGCTGGGACACGTTGGACAATGCACCAGCGAGAGTCCGCGACAAGTACAATAAAGGCTCGTTCCTGGTGTATGCCCCGCCACGCTACATCTACTGTCATCAGCCATACTATTATGACCGCTCGGCACCGACGCCCCATCACTACATGTTCAAGTATGACCTAGATGCTGACACCTGGTGTCAAAGCACGCTCACCGGGTTACCGCTCTATGGTCTGCAGAGCGGCCGAATGCGCAAAAAGAAAGCTAAGGATGGTTCGGCTGGGGCGTGGTTTGATGAGCACCTGTACGCACTGAAGGGCGGGAATACCCAGCAGTTCTATTGGTACTTTCCGGACGGCGATTCCTGGCAGGAGCTGGATACGATGCCAAGTGTGGGGTCAACTGGCAAGAGGAAGTACGTCAAGTACGGCGGAGACCTGGTTGCGTGCCGCGATGCACTCTGGGCGCTGAAGGGCAACAAGACTCGGGAGTTTTGGCGGTATGGGCCGAGATTTGGGGCGAAGGCCGCTGCCGGACAGCCGATGCGAGGAGGAGAGATGGCGGTCCGGTCGGCCTTTGGTAGTATTCGGCTCACCGTGTCACCCAACCCCATCGGAAGTGGCCGGGCAACGCTGATGTGCAGTCTGCCAAAGCCCGGACCGGTGAGTGTCAGGGTCTGTGATGCGGCCGGACGCTGTATAGTTGTCTGCCAACTGGTCGCTAAGTCTCGGCGGGTAGGAATCCCACTCGACGTGAGGAGTCTGTCGAGTGGGGTCTATCTTGTTCAGCTCGACGCTGGTCAGAATTTCAGGCAGACTGCGAAGTTCATCGTCAGGTAGCGAATGAGGTAGGGTGCAAGATCCGACAGCGGTTGGACTTCGCCCGGCCGTCGGTCAAGTGATTGTAGATGGGATTTGACTCTGGGACAAGAAAACGGCGGAGTAATCTGCCACCGGTATCTTGCTGCTTAGAGCGTCGCTTGACAGCAAGTGCCAAAGTTCTACAATCCGTCCTGACTCAGATTATCCGGCTACCGCCGGAGGAACCCCTGGAGGTCTCTGAATGGTACTAGTATTTGCAGAGCAGCGCGAAGGCAGCCTGAAGAAGGTTGCGTTCGAGGCATTGCTGGTTGGCTACAAGATTGCCGAGCATAACAGGGAGGAGCTGGCTGCGGTCGTCGTGGGGTCGGGAATTGCCGAGCTGGCCGGGAAGATTGCGCGGTTTGGCGTGAACAAGGTCATTCTCGCTGATGACCCAGCGCTGGAACGTTACACTCCGGACGGATATGCTTCAGTCATTGCCGAGTTGGCAAGAAGGTTCGAGGCGACGACGGTAATCCTAAGTGCCACTGCTCTGGGCAAGGACCTTGCTTCAAGCGTTGCGGCCCGGCTCGAAACCCAGCTTCTGCAGGACTGCATTGGAATCGAGTTTGACGACAGGGCTGAACTTGTCGCAACTAGGCCAATTTATGCCGGCAAGGCATTATCCCGGGTCAAGGCAACGGGCACAAAGCCGTTAGTTATCTCGATGCGTCCTCGGGCCGTGGGGCAGCAGTGTGAGAGTGAGCGAGTGGGGACTGTTGTTGCCGCGGACGTAAAACCCGCCCAGTTGCGCTCCACTGTCGCCGAGATAGTGAAAGTTGTGCGCGAGACGGTCGAGCTTACCGAGGCCGAGGTTATCGTGTCAGGCGGGCGGGGTATGAAGGGTCCGGAGAATTTTGCCTTGCTTGAGGAGCTGGCCAAGACTATTGGTGCCGCGGTCGGCGCATCACGGGCTGCAGTGGATGCCGGCTGGCGCGACCACCAGGATCAAGTCGGTCAGACCGGTAAGGTTGTTGCGCCCACGGTCTACATCGCGTGCGGCATTTCAGGCGCGATTCAGCACCTGGTTGGTATGGTGAATTCAAGGTGCATTGTGGCGATAAACAAGGATCCAGAAGCGAACATCTTCAAGGTAGCTGACTACGGGGTGGTCGGTGATCTGTTCAAGGTGGTGCCGCTTCTGACCGAGGAATTCCGAAAGCTGAGGCAGTAAGAAGTTTAGTAGTTGCCTGCAGATGTCAGGGTGCAGGATTAGGGAATGAATGACGCGGTGGTCCCGCGTCTGCTATCTTCCAGCTGGCTTCTGCGTTCGTCTGACAGCCCCGGGGCCGCGGCGTTTGAGGAGGGAGACGAATGCCTCAAGGCGGGTGAGGACACCAGCCTCGCTTGTGTGCTCGTCGAGCGATAGGGACAGATAGGGTATGTCGTAGTCCCGGCTCGCCATGGTCATGGCAGGCTGGACTACTGTTCCTGGCATGCATCCGAAAGGGTGTACGTGAATCACACCGTCAAATCCCTGCTGTGCTGCTAAGACCAGATGACCGAGCGAGTTCTCGTCTTCTCCACCCACGCACATACGCCAATATCGCCTCGCAGCGCTCCGGGCCTGGACAACTTCACTCTTGCCCAGTCGGAATCCGTGGAAGCCAAGCCAACGGTGCGCAGTTAGGAAAGGGTCAGCCAGTACGCCCATCTCGCCGAGAACCCGGATGATGTCGAAGTTGATGAACGGCTCCAGGGTGCAATAGCTTTCGCCGACCAGTTTCACACGGGGTATCCAGTTTAGACTATTGCGCGCTATGCTCTTGAGTTCGTGTTCGACGTAGCGCTGCACCTTGAAGATTTGCGAGCGGGTCCGTGCCCGGTCCAGGGCACGCAGTGCCAGGCTGGACATGCGGCGTACCCGAGCAGGGTCTGTAGCTGACGGCAGAGTCTCGCGCACCATCTGTTCGATTCGTTCCAGGCTGTGCGACTTGAGCCAGCCCAGCCGGAACGCGTGTACCGTACGGAGTACCGCCCTTGGCAGACTTCGGTTCAGTCTGATGACTTCGTGACACGCATCGAGAATCCGATCGTGGCGGAGTTCGACAAGCCGGAACCGGAACCCGAGGTCTTCAAGAATTTCGGTTTGAAGCCGACCATAGTAGCCAAATCGGCACGACCATGAACCACTGACGTAAACCAAGGTATCCGCACCCATTTCGAGGCAGCGGACCATGTTGCCCAAGGTCAGTTTGAATGGGATGCACATGAGTTCCGGTGCTAGGCGTACGCCGAGGTTGAGAACCTGCCGGTCAGGCTTTGGTGGGACGACTACGTCGGCACCAAGGGCTCGCAGGATGGCCGCTAGCGGAATGCGGATCGTGTCCATGTATGGAAACGCAGCCTTCATTGTCGCTGTCTTGTTAGGCTATCCCACAGGCGCTCGTGCCGGCTAGCTTGGAGTGTTGCATTCTGGCGCATTTGCAGAAGTTCGGCAAATGATTCGAGCCTGGTCTGGAGCCCAGCCTCGGCCGTGTGTTCGTCGAAAATAACGGTCAGAACCGGCAAGTCGGATCTTGCTCGAGCAACGGCTCGATGAATGAGTTCGTTGGTGACCGCTGAAGTGCCACACGCGAAGCTCGTCGCCAGTACCAGGCCCATGACAGTCCGTTCCGCTGCCATGTCTAGGGCGGCTCGAATCAGTTCCCGCTCGAACATCCAGTTTGGCATGAACGCTGGCTGCAGGATAGGATAATTCTTATTCGATTGCCGAGGTTTCGGCTCGAAATCCGTTTTGCGGACTGGTCGCAGGCCCAGGTCTTTCAACTTCTCAACCAGGTTGAGGCTCAGAACTTTGTCATCGACGAGATAGTCGTGTCCGACCACGCCGATGCACGGCTGACATAATCCTTTGGTACCCCCCATACTGAGTCTTGAGTTAGGGGTTGGTTCTGTATTTTCCGTATTTTCATATCGCTGTTGCAACTTGCTTCTGAGTGTGAGTCCTGTGCCAGCGATCTGCGGGTGCCAACCCCGGTCTGGCGACGCTGCTTTCCTGAGTTTCGATGCCGTCCAGCCTGTCTTCAGCCGCCGGGCCAGTCTCTGGTAGGATTCCTCTTCGCTGCCCGTGCGTTCGTCGAGTACGAACTCGACTTGCGGCAGTTCTGGTATTAGCGCACGCACCATGTCAGGCAGAGCCATTGCCTTCGGGCAGCCGAAGTACAGGTCATGGTCAAGCTTGCGGCACACCAGCCGGGGTACGAACAACGCGTCCACCTGACACCTGAGACTCAGCGCATGGCCTAGGTACACCTTGGCAGGCAGACACAGTTCGGCCGGCGCAATTCTGGCTCCGGCTTCGATTGTCTGCCGGTCGGTGACTCTCGACACAACGACCTCAAAGCCGAGGTCGGTAAGGAATGACTGCCACTTGTCAAGAAACCGGAACCCATCCAGGGCCCGGCAGATTCCGATTCTTCGTGTCACGAAGCGATTGATTATAGATGGTGGTCGTAGTTGGTCAAACAGGCACAGGCGAATGTCCGGCTACGCTTGACTTGGCACAGGGTTAGCTTACGCTCTTGGCATGCGAAGTGCTCGTGTCCTTGGCCAGCTACTGCTTCTTGCGTGCTGTGTCCCGAAGTCTCAAGTTGTGCGGTTGGTCGGACCTCACCATTTGCCGGTTGAGACAATGCATTATCCCGGATACCTGCGAATCTTGGATGCGAATGAGCCGCTAGCCCGCCGGTCGCTTCAGTGGAGGACTGACGCCGAATGCAATGAGAAGGTACTCAGGCAGCTGGTACGGGACCGGTTTGACCTCGGTAAGCTACCGCTTGAATTCCGTTACATGTACACCGGTTTGGACACGATTGCCCAAGTGGCTGCGGTGCGTTTCTTTGCGTTTCATCCGAATCCGTCCGTGATCGCTGGCTGGGAAGTGTTCCTCGTATACCGGCTCGCGAGCGGTCGGCTCGAAAAAGCCTTTGTCGCCGAGGTTCCGCTTGAGTAGGTCTCGGATTCGTACTTGCCTTGACCAGTCGCGCTGTTTCGTCTAGGATTAGCCGTTCAACTCGGGGCGTAGCGCAGTTGGTTTAGCGCACCAGCTTGGGGTGCTGGGGGTCGCCAGTTCAAATCTGGTCGCCCCGATTACCTAAGACCGCTGCCTTTCCTTCTGGGGGCAGCGGCCTCTTCTGCAATCCGAGCCGTTGCTAGCCCGCCGGCGCGGCCGTCAGCTGTTCCTTGGCAAGTTCGACGAGTCGACCGAAATCCTCTGGTGCCTGAACGGCCAATTCTGCTACTACGGTGCGATCGAGTTCAGTACCCGCGAGCTTCAGACCGCGGATGAACTTCGAGTAGGAGATGCCAAAGGGCGCAAGCCCGGCGTTGATTCTCGTGACCGCAAGCGCGCGAAACACACGCTTCTTTCGACGGCGCTCCTTGTAGGCTGACATCCAGGCGTGCATCACCTGGAGACGGGCTGACTTGTACAATCTTGACTTGGCGCCCCAGTATCCCTTAGCGTTTTTCAGCCATTTCTTGCGTCGGGCACGCGTGTATGGTCCAGTCTTGACTCGAGGCATCAGTGCTCCTTACGAATAGGGGAGAAGCCGACGGAGCCGTCTGGATTCAGTCGGTGTGACTTCGGACGGCAGGCGTAGTCGGCGCTTACGTGACTTCGACTTGTATGCATTGTTGTGACTCGTACCACCGTGGGCATGCAGGAACTTACCCCGGCCGGTAATCTTGATTCTCTTTTTCAACGAACTGACAGTTTTTAGTTTTCTCATTTTGGCACCAGCATCATCTGAATTGTTTTCCGTCCTTCGGTGATCAGTCGTGGTTCGGATTCGACCCGACCGACGTCTTCAAGGTCTTTCTTCAGTCGCTCGAGCAGCTTGAAACCGAGGTCGGCGTGGACAATCTCACGTCCCCGTAGGAAGAGAGTGACCCGGATTCGGTCGCGCTGAGCCAGGAACTCTCGAATCTTGCGCAGCTTCACTTCGTAGTCATGCGTGTCTATTTTCATCTTCAGTCTGATGTCCCGAACCTCAGCCGAATGCTGTTTCTTCTTCGATTCCTTCAGTTTCACCTTCTGTTCGTACAGGTACCGGCCGAAGTCCATGATACCGCACACCGGCGGGTCAGCCAGCGGTGCAAGCATCACCAAGTCGAGCCCCTGACGCGTCGCGAGCGCAAGTGCTTCACGCGTGGGCAGAATGCCAATTGGCGACTTGTCCGGGCCGATGACTCGCACATAAGGCACCCGGATCTGGTCGTTGACCTTGGGCCGGCCCAAGAACCCGTCGCGGGGTACTTTACCCCGGTTTATTGGCGTCCTCCTGAACCAGAGTCAGTGCCGATTCTAAGGGCATTGGACCGAGGTCGGTCCGGCCACGCTTCCGAACCGCGACCGTACGGGTCTGGGCCTCACGGCCACCAGTCACGAACATGTAAGGTATCTTCAATCGTTCGGCTTCAGCTATTTTGTAGCCAATCTTATCATTTCTTTCGTCAATTTCAACTCTTATTTTTCCTCGATGCAGGCACTCAAAAACCTCCCGTGCATACGTAGTATCCTTGTCGGTCACAGTCAGTACCTTGACCTGAACCGGTGCCAGCCACGTTGGGAAAGCACCCGCGTAGTGCTCGACCAGAATTCCCATGAACCGCTCAATGCCGCCTAAGGCCGTGCGGTGGACAAGATACACCGGATGGTGTTGGCCGTCCTGGCCCATGTAGTACAGATCAAACCGCTGGCCTTCGTTGAAGTCGAACTGGCAGGTCGAACACTGGAACTCACGGCCCAGTGAGTCGGACAGCTTGATGTCAATCTTGGGTCCGTAGAATACTGCTTCGCCTTCGGCCCTTGTGAACGGTAGGCCGAGCCGCTCCAGTACAGAAAGCAGCGACCGCTCAGCTAAGTCCCACTGCCGGTCCTCACCAATGTACTTCTCCTTGTGCCGTGGGTCCCGGACTGAAAGGTCGACCCTGAAGTCCTCAAAGCCAAACGTCCGGAGCATCTTTAGTGACAGAGTTACGACCCTGTGCACCTCCTCCTCGATCTGCTCCTCAGTACAGAAGATATGAGCGTCGTCCTGAGTAAAACCGCGTACCCGCATCATGCCGTGGAGTACACCCGAACGCTCAAGTCGGTACACTGTGCCCCACTCGGCAAGACGCAGGGGAAGGTCGCGGTAAGAACGAACCCGGGTTCGATAGATGAGCATATGGCCAGGGCAATTCATCGGTTTCAACACGTAATCTTCGGTTTCAGTCGGAATTACGTACATATTTTCCCGAT
>JBDRUN010000062.1 GCA_039801365.1 candidate division WOR-3 bacterium | reverse complement strand
TTTAACCGCTTGCCGAGACATCTTCTGGGCCGATACGACGGAGTTCATGCTTTGCGGCCGGTTCCTGTACCTTCCACACCCACCCGGGTATCCCCTCCTCACCCTGGTACTCCGAACAGTGTCACTCATTCCGGTTCTCACGATGCCCTTCAGGATGAATCTGGTCTCAAGTTTAGCCGCAGCCGGCTCGTGTCTGTTTGTGTTTCTCGCTGTCCGGCAACTGACCCGTGACCAGCTTGCCGGTCTATTCGCCGCGCTCGCCTGGGGTTTCTCGTTCGAGCTCTGGAGCCAGGCCACGGTCCTTGAGGCATACTCGTTCAATGTGTTGCTCATATCAGCTGCGCTGTACGCAGTACTCCCCTGGGCCGAGTGGGGTCAAGCCGGATCGCTTTTTGTGGCCGCATTCGTGTTCGGACTCGGACTCGCGAATCATCTCACCACTATGTTCTGGCTCCCGGGCCTGCTTATCATTGCGTGGGCACGGCGACCTCGGGACCTCGGGCTGCGCGGCCTGGCCGCATGTATGACCCTACTTGCTCTTGGTCCGCTGCTATACCTCACGCTGCCGTTGCTCGGCCGTAGTGGTACCCTCGCCAGTTGGGGCGGCATTACCGACCTAGAGACCCTATTTGAGTTCGTGTCCGGCCGGACTTACCAATACCGGCTTGGAGCCGGTGTTTCTGGCTACCTGGGCCGGCAACTGGCCGTCCTGCCGCAACTACTTGGCAAGCAGTTTCTCGCCCTGTGGGTGCTAATCATACCTGGGGTCGCGTTCTGTCTGAAAAAGAACCGCAGGCTTGGTGTGGCTATGCTCCTCAGCTTTGTCCTTGTGTCCGGTTTCGCTGCTGCCTACAACATACCGGACAAAGAAGGTTTTTTCCTGCCAGCGTATTTTGCTGCAGTAGTCGTGCTCGGCTGCGGCTTCGCACTCGTCCGTAGGAAGCACAGTGCTGCGGCGGTGGTGGGATTTCTTTTGCTGATTCTGCCTCTGGCGTTTTTCTATCGCCAGCATGACCGCAGCGAGTTGCACGGCCTGCGCGTTCTCAGCGAGTCCCTAAGGAACGAAGTGCCGGAAGGCTCGGTCTTGTTCACTGATGACTATAGCACGACCCGTGGAATGGAGTGGCTTGTCGCAGAGACCGGTAACGACCCGGTTCTCGTAGTGTGCGAGTATCTGCTCGTCTTCCCCTGGTACCTCCAGGCTGTCAACGCCCATGCGCCGGTTCCTGAACGTGCGTTCATGCTCGCTAGTAGGCTATGGCAGACAAGGGTGCGCGCTCTCGAGTTCGGTGACCTTGCTCGAAACACAACCCAGGAGGTCAAGCACCTGCTGATTCAGCAGTGGATTAGCGACCGGCCGTTGTTCTGGCTACCGGCTGACTTCCAGACCTGGGCCGAATCGTGGCGCGAGTTTCCACTTGAGCTCCACGGGTTGACCTACCGACTCCTGTCTCCTGGCACCAAGCCGAAGCCCGCAGACTCAATAAGACTCGTCTTTCCTGGGCCTGACCGGTATAACACCGACCGGTTCTTGGACGTTGAGACCCAAGACCTTTGCCGACGGTTTGCGGCTGCGGCGAACCGTCGCGGCATCCTGCGGTTCAGCACCGGCGACAGCAAGGGAGCTCTTTCCGACTTCAACCTAGCCCTTGCCTACTTTCCGGCCTATCCCAGCCCGGTCGAAAACAAGGGCATTGTCTATTTCTACTCCGACCAGGCGGACAGTGCCAAGTACTACCTGAGCGCGTACTTGGAAATTGCACCCGACAATCAGGAAGTTATCAAAGTCAGGTCATTCTTGAACCGACTCGAGCAGCAGACCGGCAAGAACTCATCGCCCGGGTCGCGGTTCTAATCATTTGCTTAATCAGCACTTACACAGCATAGTAAGAAGAGTGGGGCAACTGTCGCACTGGTTGGAAAAATTATCATTCCCTATAACACATGGAAGCTCCAGTGCGTTATGGATACCGAGCCTTGCAGTTCAGCAGGCACAGAATCTGCAGCCTCACATTCACACAAAGTAGTTCAGGTCGCGTCGGAGGGAGTTAACAGACACTATCAGCCATTATGCAGCTTCATCTGCCAATCAGGGCGCTCACGAGGAATCCTCAATGTCGGAGTCACTAGGACCGCAAGCCTGGAAACCATCAGGCTACGGTTCCGGTGACGGGTTCCGGATGCCGGACACCCAGGGCCGAGCGCCGGGAGTCGTACGGCGACAAGGGATTCCTTACTTTCCACGCTGGCAGTGCGGCTTCCGACGGCCGAATTGTCCGGCACTCTGTACGTTTGATGACTGCGTTATGACATGAACGGAACCAGGGCACAAGATACGGCAGTCAGCATTCCTGAACTCAGGCCCTCGGCCCCGCTGATCGAAAGCCTGAGACAGGGACTGGACAGCGTGCAAAAGGCTGTTGGCCGGTTCATGCGGGTAACGGGCCGACAGCGCGATACCTTCTTCCTGCTTGGAGACTGGCTGACTACTACCCTCGCCTCCCTGCTCCTTTTCAGGATGCTCGTTCCACCTCCGACCTTCTCCCTCATCTCAGCCTCGCTCCTCGGAGGACTCGCTGCATCGCTCGTCATCCTGACCAACATCGCTTTGCGCAACTACCGGCTCGCATGGGTTACATTCTCGCTTGCCGACTTGCGCCGGCTATTCGCAGCGGTCGTACTTGTAACCCTGGTTCTCGTTCTTGTCAATGGCGCTGGAGTCCTTGCTCGGTTTCCGATGCCCAACCCGATTGTCTGGGGGATGACCATTTTCCTCGCGCTGGCGACTTTTCGCGGTAGCAAGCGTCTGCTGGTCGAGCCCCTATTCTGTGATGCTGGCGGTAAGCGCACCCTGCTCGTCATGTCCTCCCGGCACGCCTATTTCCTACCCAACATGCTACGTCGGCTCGGCGACTTCCGCCACACAATTGTCGGCATCGTTGACCCGGACCCGAACCAAGTCGGCAATTATGAACAAGGCATCGAAGTAGTCGGCACAACGGATGATATCGAAGCGATAGTCGAGAAATACCGCGTCGAGTCAGTTATCGTCATGCTTGAGACCAACCCACGTTTCAGTCTTGGCGACTTCTATGCGCGGCTGAATCGGATCGGCACACTCGAGGTCAAGACAATGCCTTCGCTTCTGGACATACTTGAAGACCGGTCCGACCTGGCCGCGCTTGAGAAACTCTGTATCCACGAACTCACCGGCCAGCCGCCGGCGTCAATAGACCTTGCGGCGGTCCACCAGCAGTTCACCGGCCGCCGCATCATGGTGACGGGCGCGGGGGGGTCCATCGGCTCAGAGCTTTGCCGTCAGCTCGCTAAGCTGAACCCGTCCTGTCTGATTCTCTTGGAGCGAGACGACTCGAACCTGTTCTACGTTGAGCGCGAGCTACGCTCCTGCAATCCCCGGCTTGATGTCGTGCCCTACCTCGGCGACATCACGCGAGCCCGTGACCTTGAGCAGGCATTTGGCCTGTACCGGCCAGAGGTAATATTTCACGCCGCCGCCTACAAACACGTACCCATCCTGGAGTTTCATCCCGATGACGCGGTCCGGGTGAATGTACTCGGCACCCATCTCCTCGCCAACATGGCGGTGCGCTACGGCACCGAATGCCTGGTCTATATCTCAACGGACAAGGCGGTCAACCCGACAAGCACGATGGGTGCGACCAAACGCCTGGGCGAAATGCTGGTCACATCCATGAACGGACTGGCTGACATGCGTGCCATCGCAGTTCGGTTCGGCAACGTCCTCGACTCCCGGGGCAGCGTCTCGACACTGTTCCGCGAGGCAATTGCCAAACGCCGGCCGATAACCGTGACGCACAAGGATATGAGGCGCTACTTCATGCTCACAAGCGAAGCGGTGATGCTTGTTCTCCAGGCTGCGGCCCTGGGCGAAGGTGGCGAGGTTTTTGTCCTGGACATGGGGCAACCGGTACGAATCTGGGACTTGGCACACCGCATGGTTGAACTCGCCGGCCTGACTCCGAACTCCGACCTGCCGGTACTGGTTTCAGCCCCGCGACCGGGCGAGAAGCTGTTCGAAGAACTCCTTACTGCTGAAGAAGGAACCGTAGCCACCCAGAACGAACGTATCCGCGTGGCACGAATTTCCCGCAACTACTGCTACCCCGACCTTCTGGAAGGCATTCGCGACCTTGAACGCCGTCTGGATCAAGATAACCCGGCATCAATCAAGCAGGCTTTATCCCAGCTTGTCCCGAATTACCGGCCAGACCCCTGCTTCGCACTTCGACCTTCCTGCAATCTCGCTGTGGCACAGGCCTGACTACCGAGCGTCCGACACGCGGAACTCGGAGCAACCCCAGGAGCCAGACTGCACCAAACGCAGTCGTCAACTGGTGTTTCTGGGACAAAGCTTCTGTGTCCCGGCACAATGCGCCGGCAACCTGGCTCAGCCGGTCTTTCCTACTCGCCGTGCCCGCCGCCGGAGTCCTGAGACAACTGCATTGGCCGCAACCGCGGTAAGCGCTACTCCGGCGATTACTGCACCCCAGATTCCTAGCAGCGACAAAGAAGTAACAACCGCCGCCGCCATGAGCACACCCAGCAATATCGAGAGCAGCGCCCGCCAGTAGGGAACACCCATAATAACTGCTGCCACCGCACCGGTCCACGCACCGGTCATCGGCAGCGGTATACCAACGAAGACGGCAAGCCCCCAGAACTCATATCGCTCCACAAGTCTGCTCTTGCGCCTGGTCCGGGCAAACAGCCATTCAAAGAACCGGGCGAATGCCTGTATTCTACTGAGCCACGCAGCCAGCCGCTCCAGCAGGAAAAGCACCAGCAGAATCGGCAGCATATTGCCGAGCACTGCGAATAGCACTGCCCGGTACCAAGGCAGTCCGAGCAGATTGATACCCACCGGCACGGCACCCCGCAGTTCGACAATCGGCACCGTCGCAATCGCCATCACAACGAGCTCGGGTGCTACTCCGCGTTCCTTGAGACGCAGTGCAAGTCGCGCTCCTAAACCGGGCCGCAGCGCTGGCCCGGTACCCGATGACACGAGCGCACTAACCGAAGCGAAGCCTGTCTCTGACGACGTCGCGGACGCGAACGCAATAAGCACAAGCGTAGGCAGGGCGAAGAATCTCAAGTGCGAGAACCACCGGCCCGCCGCTCTACGCCCGGTGTCCGACCTCTGGTCTCGAAGGCTACCCTGAGAGCTTTGACTCGCAGCTCGCATTCTTGGATCAGTTTCCGGCGCAGGCCAAGCGGTCACAGCAGACCCTTTCTTCTGCGCAGCACCAGCTCGACTCCAATAAGTAGCGCAACCAGGACATAGGCCCACGGGCTTCGTCGCGGCTCGAATCCCAGCCTGCGCCTGATCACAGCCAAGGTCGGCTCAAACCCTTCCTGTGGCAGGCTGTCCCAACGGAAGAAACTGGCTCCGCTTGCCTGTGCGATTGCGGCCAAGAGCTCCCGGTTCAGCCCAGTGTTGGCAAGCTCGATTTCGCGCTCCGAAACGACAAATTCGGCCGTCACCTTCTCCAATATCGAGTCACCCATCATTACTGTCGCTTCTGCACGGTGCACTCCGACGCCGACCGCACCGAGCTCGACCTCGTACACGCCGCTCCCCTTTTCGACCATCGGTACCGACGGACTCGAGTCAACTGCAACCAATGCATCAAGCCCGCTCCATGCCTCGCCACCCGGCGCACGCGCCGAAAGCATGAGCCGAACCCGCTCTCCAAAATGGAATGTGGGCTTGTCTGCCACAAGCCTGAACCGTTCCCGGTCCTGCTCGGCAAGATAGCGAATCACACCGGCCAGGAACAGCTGGAGTGAATTCTGACCCGACTTCCTTTCCGGTCCGAAACCCCAGCGCCATAGCGGATAGCCGGCAACGTACACAGCCCTACCACCGCCGACATCGTATGCCAGGATGACGGGTCTTGACTGCTGCCCAGCTACAAGCCATACCTCGGTTCCGGCAAGACCTTCCGGCTCAAACAGCTTGACGAATGGCGGAACTTCGTCAAACCGAATCTCAGCAAGCCACGAGAACAACCTGCCGGTACTGGTAAGGGCTGGTACGTAGTCTCCGGCTCTTGAAGTGACGCCGGACTTGCTTGGCAGAAGCTCGGCCAGAACCTTGCCAGGCTTGAAGTCTGGCCCGCCGATTAGAAGCACGCCCGCACCTTGCCTGACCTGCCGGACGACGCCCTCTAGGTAGTCACCCTGCTCACTGATGCCGTCCAGCAGGAATACGTCAACCCCAGCTTCGACATCGGTCACGCTCCACCTGCTACCCCCCACGGTCTGCACGACCTCAGACAATTCAATCCACTCAAGCTGCCTGAGTGCCCCGAGTAGGAATCTAGTCCCGAATCCCGGCCGGTTGGTAACGTATGCCACCTTCACCCGACTGGACTTTACCTCGACCGGCACCAGCCTCTCGTTATCCAGATAGTCACTCTCACCAGGGAGACTGTCAACCGACACCCTGATGAGTTGCCGGCCCGGGCTGGCAAACACTGTTCGGAATGAGAACTCCTGCTCCGCGGCCTCGTTGTGCAGCCGCACTCGCTGCGTCTGATGGCCAAGCCTGATGGAAACTTCCTCATCAATCCCTTCATATCGCAGACGGGCAAACACAGTGACCGTATCGCCGACATATACCTCGAGTGGTAACGTGACACTGACTACTTCGATATTCCGGGTGCCAGCCCGACCACACCCAACGGTGTATACCGGTATCCCCGCGTCCCTTGCGACCTGTACCGGATCCAGGTCGCCGTTATCCTGACCGTCGCTTACCAGTACCACCGCACCAGGTCTGGTTCGCGTGACTATCCTCAGTGCACGACCCATCTTGGTACGCCGGTCGTCCGCTGTCGCTGACTCAATGCCCGACATGCGACGCGCGCTGTCACCGAAGGTCCAAACCTCCACTTGTCTATCAGCAGCGACAGGGAATCGCTGGATTACCGACGATGCCACCGTGTCAGCACCAACCGCGCTCATGCTACGTGAACGGTCAATAAGCATCACAACTCGCCGTGGCTTCGTTGTCCACTGAATCGAAGGTGCCCAGTCAGCAAGTATCGCCACTAGCAGCACCACCGCTGCAAACCGAAGCAGAACAAGCCAGCCGGCCTCCTGCAGATTTCGGAAGTACACGACGGCGGTCAGCAACAGCAAGATGACACCAGCAACGATTGCCATCTAGCAAAAGCAGCCGGACGAACAGCCAGGAACAGAAGCAGACTCTGCTCTCGTCACGTTCTGCCCTCGGTTCACTGCTTCCTCAACAACACCCTGCCCTCGAGAATTCTCTTCCCCGCTGGTCTCCAGGAATCAGTCATTCCTCTCGGTACTCCTTGACCGGCCTCGGTAGCATCTCAGGCTCAAAATCAAGCTGAAGGCTTTCTTCCCGTGTGTCAAATACCACTGGCCGGCTCGCAAGGTCAGCGAGCTGGTCGGCATTCGTATCTGCAACTGCCCGTACCGTGTACGCACCGGCTCTAACCATCGTGGCAAACGACCCGTCTGGCAAGATCGGGGCGAGTCCCGGGCTTTCTACGGAGTTGAAGAAGACCACCCCGGTTCCGACTGCGCCATGTTTCCACCTGGCCTGCCCCCGCACCGAAACGGCGCTGAGCACCGAGTCCGGCGTGAAGTAGGTGAAAGCCGGGCTTCGGGTCTGATTACCTTCAAGGTCCGGCATCCCGGGCATGAGCATGAAATATGCAATGCCGACGCTTCGGGGCTGCACCGAGTCCGCTTCTGCCCGCTCGACCGCTCGAACGCCCGGCTCTTTGAAACCCGTATCTTGCAGCACGAACGTCTGCCAGTCCGTTGCCCAGCTCGGCCGATATGCGCTGTCCAAGTTTGCCGGCACGAAGAAGCAAACCGGTGTAGTCGTCGTATCTACCGGCTCGCTGAACTGGACCCGCACTGCCGGATGCCGAAGACCGGCGCTGCCTGGCTCCGGCGCTATCCCGGTAACCCTGGGCGCAACCGTATCCGGTCTGTTCGACCCCCGAAAACGGGCAGTGAATCTGCCGGCGTTGCCTGCAGCGTCTATTACCGTGCCGCGTACCTGGTACAGTACCGGCTCCTGCACCGCGGTCCACAACTCCACCGAATTTGACCTGCGGCCGCCGGCCGCGCCGCGTACCGCAAGGGGTTGACCGGAGGATCCGGTCACTACAAAACTGTCGGCCAAGAGTCTGGCAGGATCAACCTCTTCGTTGAAAACAAGCTCCAGCCGTACCCGGTTCCGAGTTCTTATCAACTCCAGGCGGGGCGGGAACCGGTCCGGACTCGGCGGCAGCATCTTCTTAGCGCAGAAAGCAAAGAAGGCCAGGAACAGAATGACAAGGACAAGCCAGAAACGCTGGCATGAGACAACAGTGACGAAACCCCAAAGGCCAGTAACGCCATCTCCTGCCTCGCATTTTCCCACTGCTCTGTCCTTTGCGCACTGACGCTTGTAGCTCCTACTGTGGGTTCTCATCTGGGCCTATCTGTGTTCTTCCGGCTCATTGGCGAAGACTCGGCGTTCCCATTAGTCCCTGAGCAGACTCCTCAGCTCCGCTACCGCGGCAGCATCCAGTCCCTGCCGCTTCGCCATATCCACCAGTCGCAATGAGCAGGCCCGGTACAACGGTACAAGTTCGGGTACACGCGTTGACAGTGCCTCCAGATGCCGAGCGACTGTCCTCGTGTCTCCTCGCTGTACCGGTCCAGTGAGACTGGCCAGCGTGCCATACTCAACTGCGTTCTCAAGTACCGACCTCATCAAGGGTGCAAGCATCCTACCGGCCCGGTGCGGACTGATTCCGAGCCGTGCGGCGATGGCCTCAGCCGCATCCATGAGTACGCTCTCGAAATTGGAAGCAAACACGCACATCGTATGATACAGAGGGCGGTCCGGCCCGGTGACTTCCACCCAACTGCCCTTCAGGCGGCGAACCAAGTTCCGGCCAAGTGCCAACCCTTTCCGACTGCCCTCCAGTGCAAAGAAACAGCCAGTCAAAGTCCTTATTGCCTCGGCATGACTGGGGAAGCTCTGCACTGGATGCAGGGCAAGTACCTCCACCCCTTGCTCGCTTGCATCTCGGAATGCATCAATACCGAGCACTCCAGAACAGTGCACAACTATCGTACCGCGCCTCAGGTATCTCCGGATTGCCGAGAACACCGGCTCGATGGCACGGTCTGGTACTGTTATGAACAGAATGTCGCTTGCCATCGCCAGAACACTCGGTCTCCAGCGCCGATAAGGTTCCTTCAGGAGTCCGTACACCACCCAGGCCTGTTTCGGCTTCTTATCGGTAATGCCGACAATCCGGTATCCTAGACGGCGACAATGCCACGCAAGTGCGCTGCCGACTCGGCCTGCACCGATGATACCAACGCGTCTGACTGGTCGCTTTCTCTGCTTCATCGCAGGCCAAGATACCGGGCTCGCAATGCATGTCAAGAATCAGCGACTAAACCCGAACCGCTGATGAACGCAGATGTGAAACAGGACGGAAAGAACAACACGAAAAACACCAAGGAGCTAGGCGATAGCTCTTGCACCAACCCGGTCACTTCATGCGGGATTCGTCGTTGCGCTTAGAAAGGCAAAGACCAGCGGTCTGCCTGGCGTTCCATTTTGGCGGCTTTGGCGTTCTTCCATATCGGTCTCTTGGGTCACACGCCAAGCTTGACAACGGAATCATTCGCGGTATAAACGATTAGGTTCAAGCAGAGAGGAACCACATCCATAGCATTTATGCCGGTTTCTGCAGTCGCTGTCGGCGCCTCGTGCGTGGCGCCGACGCCCTGAGACTCATCAGGCCATACCGGCCTTCCGGGCCTGCTGGGATTGAGACGCATCAGAGCAGGAAGGCCAAGGAACTAACCAAAGGAGGTCCGATGCACAGACTGATTGCAGTGCTGCTGGTGCTGACCGTAGGGGTCGGTATCGCAGTGTCTGCCCCGAAAGTGGTTAGTGTAAGCGCTGCCCTGAGCGCAGCCCACACACTCACACCAACCCCGTTGCCAGCCGACGCACTCAAGAGTCCCCTGTCTCCACCCACGGACGAATGGCTTTACTATGACAGCGGCACCCCGGCATACTACTACCCAATCGGAAGCGATTTCTGGACCGGAGTCGGGTTCGACCCCGGAGTCCAAGTAACGCTTGATGAAGTGTGGGCCGGTGTCTACAACTACACCGACGTAAATATGTACCTCAAGTTCTCGGTGTATGATGATAACGGAGGGGAACCGGGCACCGAGGTTTGGTCCTCGTTGGACTGGATTGAGGTCGAACCCGGAGCCTGGGCAGTGACTGAACCGACCGACGGAATCATCTGTACTGGCAAGTTCTACATCTTCATCAAGGGACAGGGCCCATGGCCAGAGCTTGGCCAGCTCCTGGACGATGACGGTTGCCAAGCCCCGGCTGGTACACAGTGGGCGTACGAGGAAGGCGTAGGGTTCTTCGAGGTCGAATGGAACCCTTACCCGTGCGACATCATGATCAGGGCTAACGTTACCCTGTACGACAACGACCTCGGCGTAACCGCCATCGAGCGGCCGGTTTACTTCGGCGAGATGCCGATGACGTTCAAGCCCAAGGCCGAAATCAAGAACTTCGGCAACCTTGCGCAGAACAACTTCGACGTTCAGTGCCAGATTGTCACCGCAACCGACGCCGAGGTCTACAACCAGACTGTCAAAGTCACGACCGAACTCCCGGGCGGAGAGGTCCGGTCGGTAGAGTTCCCGGATTGGGTCAACCCGCCGGTCGGGAACTACACGGTAACGTTCACCACACTGCTAGATGGTGACCAGAACCCAGTGAACGACGCGAAGAGCAACGACTTCCCGGTCGCGGACGAACTCGAGGCCCGCTGGGACGACATCGCCGACCCGGCCAACCCGGCCAACGCCTGGGCCTTCTACAACGGCGGCAATGGCTTCCTGAACGCATTCCCGGACTACTGGGGCAAGGTCGCAATCCTGAAGACCAAGGTCGCATTGTACCCGAACACTTGGCCCGACCCTGGCGACAACAAGTACCGCGTAGCCATACAGGATGACGACGGCGCGGATGGCGGGCCGGGCACGGTACTGCACGCTTCCGGTGTGCTGACTGGGACCCGCGGAGCATGGCACGAGTATACTCTGCCGGAACCGATTGTCGTCAACGGAGGGAGGTTCTACGTCAAGTACACCCAGGTCGGCGACTATCCGAACTGCGCCGGCTTGTCCTGTGACGACACGCGCGACGGCCCAAGTTGGTCTCAGTGGTACGAATCTCCGCCCGGCACGTACGAACTGAGTGACATCGAGGACTTCGGCATCAGGTGTGTGATTAGCCGGGTCCCAAGCTACAGTGCCGGCTGGAAGGAAGTCAAGCCAATGCCTGCCAAACCATCCGACAAGGACGCAAAAGATGGCGCGTGGCTCACGGCACTCAAAGGTAATACGGATGCCGGCCCGGTGTTCTACGTTGCCAAGGGCAACAAGACAAGCGACTTCTATATGTATGTCCCGTCCGGCGACTCCGGTACCTGGTATGACAAGGAGGAGATACCGGGCGACGAGGGCGGACGGATAAAGCTGCCCTCCAAGGGCTGTGTCGGCGTATCGGACGGCGACCGGTACATCTACATGACTAAGGGCAACAACACCCTCGGGTTCTGGCGGTATGACGCCACCTTGAACAAGTGGGAAGCCATGTCTGAGGTACTGCCCGGCGACCAGAACAAAAAGGTGAAGGGCGGCACCGACCTCGCCTACGTGGATAACGGTGACTCGGACTACGTGTACCTGCTCAAGGGGTACAAGACCGAGTTCTACCGATACAGCGTGGCCGAGAACAAGTGGTACACGCTCGACAACGCACCGGACGTCAGTGGCTCGGGCAAGTACGACAAGGGGTCATTCCTTGTGTACGACGGCGCCAACTACATCTACGCCCATCAGGCGAAGTACTACGACAAGACTAACACGGCTGACCCGCACCACTACATGTTCCGCTACGACATCAAGGGCGACTCCTGGTCCAAGACCCCCAAGCGCGGCATGCCGGTACTGTGCCTGGAAGGCGGACGGGAGAACAAGAAGAAAAAGTCCGGCGACGGCGCTGCGGGCGTGTGGTACGCAGGCAACATCTACGCGCTCAAGGGCGGGAACACCCAGGGCTTCTACAAGTACTCTCCTGCCGATGACAACTGGGTCCAGCTCGAGACTGTTCCGGGTAATGGCACGTCTCCGAAGAAGAAGCGTGTGAAGTCCGGCGGCGACATTGCCGCGGACGGCTATGGTGCGTTCTTCGCACTCAAAGGCAACAAGTCACGCGAGCTCTGGCGGTACGCGCTTGCCTCGAGCTTCGGTGAAGCGCCGTACGAGAGCCAGGGAGCAGTGGCCGGACTGGTGAATGCTGAGCGACTATCCCTGACCCTGGTACCGAACCCGGTTGCCAGCGGCTTTGCGCTCGTGCACTTCAGCCTGCCGGCAACCCTGCCGGCTACTCTCACGGTGTTCGACGTGGCGGGCCGTTCGGTACTGCGTCAGTCCACGATTGGCAGCCGTCAGACCACGATGATCCTAGACCTACGCGGTCTAGCCGCTGGCGTCTATCTCGTGCGACTGGATGCGGACAAGTACTTGGCAACGCAGAAACTCCTGGTCGAGCACTAGTAGGCATACTTCAGTCTAAGCGGGGGCGGCCTTCGCCCCCGCTTACCCTTGGTGAAAATGTCACTCGCTCGAGAACCGCAACGCCCCAGATGGTCGAACTGAGCCGCGGAACGACGCGGCTACTCGGATTCCAGGAGTTTGCAGGCGCAACGGGCTTCGTTCAGATCTGCACCGCAGACCGGGCATAGCCCCCTGCAATCCGGCCGACACCTAGGCGCGATGGGAATCGCAAGATGAATCGCGTCGCGTACAACACCGATGAGATTCAGCAAGTTACCGTGAACCATTTCTTGGCCGAGCTCCTCCCAATCCAACTCTCTCTCTCCGACCGCCGTTTCCTCTTCATTCACATACTCCGTTACCAATTCCTCCGAAAACCTCTCTTGGAACCGCTGGCCGCACAGTGCGCAGGAAAGTCTGACCTCAAAAATCGCGCGGCCGTTGACGAGCAGTTTCTGGCCTGTCCGCACGATTGCAAGGTCAACATGCACCGGCCCTAGCAGTTCCTCGAACGACGGATTCTCCGCGACTTCTCGACTTGTCCCGCCAAGCTCTTCTATATCCAAGTCGAACTTGAGCCGGTTCTCACCCTGTCTCAGTCCGGGAATCGAAATCAGCCAGGGCCTGAACTTTCTCATCGCAACCTCCAATCTCCGAATGACCGTACTGCTAACCTAGGTTACGTAGTTGCGACCCGGCAGTCGGTCAACGGAACAACTCACTGCTCAGCTAACAGCCTCTCGATGATGTCGGCGGCTTTCACACCCTCTGCTTCAGCCGAGAAATTGGCGACAATCCGGTGCCGAAGCACTGGCTGGGCGACTGCGCGCACATCATCCCGGGTCGGTGTGTACCGCCCGGATAACAGCGCTCGAGTCTTGGCGCCGAGAATCATGTACTGCGAAGCGCGCGGGCCCGCACCCCAGCTTACCCATTCGCGGACAAACCCGGGACTACCCTGAAACCCTGGCCTCGTACTCGAGGCAAGCCGGACCGCGTAGTCAATCACGTCATCCGCGACCGGCACCCGCCTCACCAATGCTTGGAGGTCGACTATCTCCTTGGCAGTGAGCACCCTTGTCAAGTCGGGCATATACGCAGAGGTTGTGCTCTTGACAATCTCTCGCTCCTCTGCCAAGTTCGGATAGTCCACGTAAATCGAGAACATGAATCGGTCCAGTTGTGCCTCGGGTAACGGATACGTGCCTTCGAGTTCAATCGGATTCTGGGTTGCCAGCACAAAGAACGGTGAAGGCAGCTCATACGTCGAGCCAGCGACCGTGACCTTGTACTCCTGCATCGCCTGAAGCAGCGCAGCTTGGGTCTTGGGTGGAGTGCGGTTGATTTCGTCGGCCAGGACTACGTTGGCAAAGACTGGGCCAGGAACGAAACGGAAAGAGCGCCTGCCGGTTGTCTGGTCTTCCTCGATAATCTCGGTACCGGTGATATCCGATGGCATCAGGTCAGGAGTGAACTGCACTCGCCTGAATGTAAGGTCAAGGACCCGCGCAAGCGTATTGACAAGCAAGGTCTTGGCCAGCCCAGGCACGCCGATCAAGAGCCCGTGCCCGTGAGCCAAGAGACAGATGAGCACCTGCTCGACGACAGCCTTCTGGCCGACAATGACTTTCTCAACCTCGGACTCGATCCGCTTCCTTGCCTCGTCGAGCCGGGCCGCGGCCTCAACGTCACCGAACGCCTGACGCTCTGCGTATGTCATCTGCCTGTTTCTCCGTATCTGTAGTCGGCTTCGATTCCGCTACTACTACCTCTTCTTCTTACCCACGAGTCTAGCCAGCACCTCAGGGAGGGTGGTGTATTCCATGTCCCTCAGGCCCAGCCGGTGCGGCTCGAATGGCCCGTGCCGACGCATGTAGTCTGCGGCCCGATTCGCTTCTTCGCGCGCCCGGTCAAACGACGGGTCATCGAACATGTCTCGCGGCCCGACGAGCCTGCCATTGTTCACCTGGAATCCAAGCGCAATCACCCGAGGCGGCCCATCAAAACGCGACGGGGTCGCCTTGCATTGCGCCACCGGCATCAATGGCCCATAATGCGACCCACGCATCCAGCCCGAAACAAGGTGCGGGAAAGCGAACGGTTCCAGCACCTCGCCGACCGCAGGCAGACCGGACTGGGCCCGCACAATCATCACCGGGTCATCCTTGCCAACGTACTTGCCCGCGATGAACGCAAGCTTCTGGGTCGAACTGGTCGCGGCAATCTCACCAGACTTCTTGTAGACATTCTTGATGACGTAGTTCTCAGGCGAACCGATAAGCACAAGCAGGTCGTACATCTGCTCAGGGCAAGAAAGGACCATGTCGTGGTCTGAGTGCAGGTCGTGAACCTCGAACTTGAAACCGTCGTGCATCGAAGGGTCAATCACCAGCCCGATGGTACTAAATGGGTCTGCAAACATCCGAAACAACGGTAGGTTCCATGCGCCGGGTGCACACTTATCCCCGCAGAACACAATGATCGGTTCAGACTTGCGCTCCTCAAACGTCATCTCGGCCACCCCCGGCCCCATGCCCTTTACGTTCCCAGAAAAGGCATCCTTGAGTATGTCCTGACCCGCGCCATACAACTTCAACTCTCTTGCCAGTCGCGTACACTCCGTGAACACATCCCAGGCAAGTTTGTGAATCTCGCGGCTGTCGTTCCCCCGGTGATGGGTCATCACCAAATCCAAGTCGTCGCCCACGCTAGTGACGTGGAAGTCAGCGATTACGCCATCGTAGCGGCCCTGAACGAGCAATTCCTGTGCTCGTTTGACAATTTCCGGATGACTCGCAGAATGTCCGACGTATCCGCCAATATCTGCTTTGATGACCGAAACGGTAGTCTGCTGGCCGACGGAAATCTTTCTTCTAGCCAAAGGTCCTCCTCATAGATTCAGCGTTTTCAGAGAACACAAGGATAGACTAAGAATAGACCTCGGTCAAGAAGGTTTCTGCGCAATCGGGGCCGGCCAAGGCACATCGTGACCCCCTGCCTGACGCTTGCGCGTTTCATATGATACCCGTAGCGCCAGCAACTCGTCAAGGTCGAGCGCAGGCAACAGGAGAACACCCTGGTCTACCTGCGGCG
>JBDRUN010000061.1 GCA_039801365.1 candidate division WOR-3 bacterium | reverse complement strand
GCTCATGATTCGAGTACAAATGTATTCTGAGGCAACGGGGCGTCCTCGAGTACATCCATATATGAGGCAACAGGGCGCGCCCGGGCAACAAGAAAGCGGTCGACCCCGGTTGCAGGACCGGGAACGTGGCAAAGTGGCGGATGTCTGGCGAGACCGGTAGTGACTCACTTAGCTTCCGGCGTCCGACGCACGGATTGACAACCACCGCCTGGTGAGTAACTTGGAGTTTCAAAGGAGGCCCCGAATGCGCCATATTTGGACACTGCCCGTTCTGGCTGCGTGCTCGCTTGTGTTTCTTACCGGCTGTCCTAGTCGGGCTACGGTCAAGCCTGTCATCGAGACGAAGCCGGAGCAGAAGGTAGTCGAGCGGTTTCTCAGGCGGATGATTGACGACGACGAAGAAGGAATGAAGAAGCTGATATCGCCGCAGTGGATCGAAGAGAACGACATTGACCTCAACGACTACCGGGTCAATGCTTACAGCCCGCAGGACTTCGAGATTACCAAAGTTAAAGGAACGAAGGTGACGGCAGAAATCATCTTCGGCGACGGCGACGCGCACCGGCTGGAGTTCAGGGTCAGGAAAGAAAATGGCAAGTACTACATCGTCCCGGGGTTATACGACGAAGACAACTGGATTCACCCCTGGACCGACGTCGAAACCAATGTCCGCTAGCAAAGTTTGGTCTGACCAGCTTCAAAAGGCAGAAAGCTGGTTGGTCTTGTAGTATTTGGCTGAACGGCTCCGTCCGCGCAGCACAAGCTGACCCTTCTTCACAAGATTGGCAAGAATGTAACCGGCTTGATGCGGGCTGACCCGCAACAGCGTGCGGACGATCTCGTTTGTGACAAACCGTTTGTCCTCGGGCATCTCGTCCAAGTAGGTAAGAATCGTGTTCTCAGCGTACGCGGTCTCGGCCCGGCGGAATATCTGGTACCCGACGCTCTGACGCAGACTGGCGTAGACCTTCTTTGACAGTCGGTAAACCCGGCCTTTTTTCTGGCCGAAAGGCTCCAGCAGACCCCGCACGGCCATCGAGTTCAGAACTTCACGGGCCTCGTTCTCGCCCCGCTGCAGGATGCGCTGGGCCTCAGCCTGGTCAATCTCGCGGTTACGCTTCAGAAAAGTCAGCACAAGAAGGTCATAAAGTCCCAGCTCGCGGCCCTCTTTCTGCTCATCGGCCACAAACCGGGCGAATGTCTCATCCACTGTCGTGCCGGCTTCGGTTCGACCGCTCCGGAGAATCACGCGGACAAAGTCCGAAGTTGCCTCATAGCTTGGCGGCTCCTTGCCAAAGGACAGCATAATGTGGAACATGCGCTTGACTCCAACCCCGGCCCGTTCAACAAGGCGCAATCGCTGTAGTACTTCGGCGAGCAGCCGGTTGCGGGTAACCGGCTCATGACCGAGAACGTTCTCGGCGGTCACGCCGCCGAAAAAGCCGCCCGGACTGGAAACCTCGATACGGTCTGGAAACTGACGCAGGTACACCGGATTGTTCCGTCCGTAGTCGCGATGAACCAGTGCATTAAGCAGCGCCTCGCGATAGACCTCCTGGGGAAAATCCGGAATCTCGAAATGAAACATGCCCAGTTTTAGCCGGAAGATGCGGTTGTGCGGTTCGATTGCCTGACTGAACTGCTCCAGCAGCGCAAGCAGCGGACTGTGTGAGTCAACACGGCGGTCGTACTCGGTCTGATTGCGCATGTGCAGGTAGATCGCCTCGTGCCCGGGAACGGCACGCCTGATCGCTTCCCCGGTACCCACAAAAAGCAAGCCGGCCACGGTCGGCCTCAGCGACGGTGCGGCCACGAGCAACCCTAGTCTGACCAATAGCTCCACGTCCGACAGTCCAAGCAGGTCTGATCCCGGCTCTTTGGCAGAAAGTACCCGGCGCAGCCGCTCGACCTCTAGCCGGTCAATTGCTTCTGGGCCCAAATCAAGGACCTGGGCTGAGAAATCAGACGACGCAGCCATCCGTCGCTCATCATATCGCCCGCCTCTATTCAGTCAAGCAGACGCAGCTGTGTAGTAATCTCGGCGAAGAGAAGCCTAGCGATGCATGTGGGGCGTACTGGTGACGCAGTGCTGGCAGCGCACCACCGTACCCAGTCCGGCAAGGGCCAGTGCTGCAGTCCGGGCTGTTGACACCGAAAGTGCAGCCGGTAACATGGCGCATCGAAACCTCCCCGCTGATGGACCCGCAGCCATTCGACGCGCAACCGCGCCGGTCCACAGTAGTCAGCAGGGCCGAAGCCTGGTTTCAGCGTCACACCGACCTTGTCGCACTGGCGGTTATTGCACTCGGTCTACTCTACCGGGTCTCGATCGCGCTGCCAAGCTTCCTCAATCCGGATGAAGCCAGCAACGTCTTAGTCGCGGCCAGTCCGACGTTATCGACGGTAATCCAGCGAGGAATCGGTGGCCCTCATCCTGTACTCTACATCGTCTTTCTCCACTTCTGGCGCCTCTTGGGCACTTCTGATTTCATGCTTAGGCTCCCATCAATCCTTGCCGGTACGGCCGCACTGTGGTTTGTGTTCCGCTGGCTTTCAGCGGTATTCAACCGGACCGCTGGCATGGCTGGAGTCATCATGCTGGCGTTTGCGCCAACCCCTGTGGCCTTGCTCGTCGAGGTGCGTCAGTACCCGTTCCTGCTCATGTTCGCGTCGGCTGGCCTACTCCTGCTGGAACTCGCCTTCCAGCGCCGGTCGGCTAAGGCCATGGCGTTCTCCGGACTTTGCTTCATACTAGCCCTTGCCAGCCACGCCTCCGCCGTCTGGCTGTTGATCGCACTCGGTACGTACGGCATCCTTCGCCTCCTGTCCGAGCGGCAGCCGGTAGCCGTCACCGCGGCTTGGGTTGCCGGCCAGATCACGATCGCGGTGTTGGCGGCCTACGGCTACCTTGTTCAATTCTCGGCTATACGCGGCAGTCCCGCTGATCTGTACGCCAGAGAGAATTGGCTCCGGGGGCACTACTTCCGACCGGGCGAGGACAATCTTTTCATCTTTACGGCCAGGCAGACCGTTGCCTTCTTTCGCTATCTGACCGGTCTGCCTGCGGCCGGAGTCATCGGGGCAACGATGTTGCCAGCTACCGCAGGACTGCTATTCGTGCTCGGTTGCCGAGGCGCTGGCGGCCGCGCGCAGCATCGCACATTCGGACTAGTCGTGCTGCTGCCGTTTGTCGTCGCGTGCATCGCAGCCATCGGTCGCGCGTATCCATACGGAGGCTCGCGTCACGACGCCGTGCTGTTTCTTCCGGTGGCGGCGTGCCTGGGCTACATCTCCTCCCTGCTTACCGCGCGGCGCATATTGCCGGTGCTTGGTGCTAGCGCGCTACTCGTGCCGGCCTGGATTGCCACTGCCAGACCAGCCCCCGACCGCATCCATCCAACCAACCAGCGCCGCGGGTTGATCAGAGCGGCAATCAGCCGCATTCGTGAGACGGTTCCACCAGACCGTATCATCTTCGTTGACCTGCTGTCCCAGTACATGCTCAGACACTACCTGTGCCGTGACGCCGCAGTGGCTACGCCTAGCCCGCCGGACGAGTTCGCTGAGTACGTTTGCGACAATTTCAGGCTGGTCGCGTCAACTCGATTCTACACCTTCTCTGAAGAATCATTTGGCGACGAGTTCGCGCGAATGGTACGTGCGTATCGGTTGCACCCGGGCGACACGGTTCAGGTAGTGTCGGCAACTTGGGGCACCAATATCGTGGACCGCCTCTACCGGTTCCATAAGGTAATCTACCCCGCCGCGACCGTTCTTGGAGCCAACATCGGCATGTTCAAGCTGCCGGTTGGCGAGGAAATCACAACTGCAGACCTGTTACACGAGCAGCAAATAGTCGGTCAGGAGTTCGCAACATTTCTCAGAGCCATGGCACGGAGCCCAGAACCTCGGCCGGCCGCCGTTTTATTGCCCGCTGAGCTGGACAATGACTCGCTTCGTGCCCTGGGCAGTGCGGTCGCTGCACGCGTCGTTTCCTATCGCGAATTCTATCAATCGGTGCGTGCCGGCCAGCCACTTGTAAGCTACCTACCAGCATTGGCCCTCTGGTATCTGCGCTCATCGGAGCGCCATCCGGAATTCATGCGTTACATGGACGACTGGGAGAACTACATGTCCGGGGGCTGCCGGTTCACTATGCTCGGGGTCAATAACGACTCGATCGCCGGGGTCTATCTGGTTGAGCTCGCGGGTGAATAGAGCATCCTTCGGGCAGCGTGAATCGCTGTCCGGCTCCGGTTGCGCATTGTGCCGGTGCGAACGATCGCAGCCGACGTGACGCCATCTGACCAAAACACTGGCGGAACGCTGTGCTGCTTACCTCCGCTGCGCTGACACCGGCTCATCCCTGACTCGATAGAGAAATATCCTCCACGGCGAATCGTCGTTCTCAAAGACGCCCAGCAAGCTCAGATCATTGGTCCAGTCGTTGACAATGTCAACCGCCGAAATGATGTACTCGCCACCAAGCGCCCGCAGGGCCGCGGTGTTCAGCTCGAGATTGTACACCCGCGCTCGCCTCTGTTTTGTGTACATGAGTTCATCGAGCTCGGACGAAAAGATGTAGCAGCGGCTGCCCCAGGTATCGAAGTATTCCTTCCACTTGGGCGACTTTTCCAGTTCCCACTCGATAATTTTCCTGAATGCGCGTTTGTACCAGAGCGGATAGCTAGTACGGTATCCGTCGAGCGTGTAGAAACCATTGTATTGGGCGACGGCCGGGAAGATGCCAAGGCTTACTACGCGGTATGAACTCTGCGGCCGACCAATGAATTCGGCAATGTCTCGAAACAGCTCTTCGGAGAAAAAGCCGCGATATGTCATCTCGCCAGCGGGTGGCCGTCCCATGACTTTCCGGACGATACTGTCCACATCGTTGAGCCGGAGCCTGTTACTATTAGCAACGAACTGGAACTGAAACACAAGCAGTGCGACCGCGTAGTACTTGCCACTTCCAAAGTAACCCAGGTCAAGACTTGCCACCATCAACAGACACAGGGCGAAGATGATGTACCAGATGGTCGGTTGCAGGAAGTAGAACCGGTCAAACTGGAACACTCGAGGAAGGAATGACATCGCATTCCACTGCAGGAGGCCCCGGAAAGCTGAAATCGCAGCGGTCGCGCCAAGTAGTACAAGTATCCACTTAAGACTCCGGTTTCGTCTGAATCCCGCAAAAAGGGCAATCGGAACAGCCAGCAAGAAGATGTACTTATGCAGGCTCACAGCATGGTCCTGACCTTCAACGAGATTCTCGCGGGCAAGGCCAAGCGCACCCGAGAAAGTCAGCGATGTTTGTGCGAACTCAGTTCGGTGGGAGACGTATCCCGAACCGGCGAAGAACTCATAGATAAGTCGGTGGTTCAGAACGAAATACCACGCCAACAGTAGTGCCACTGCCACAAAGAACCGTCTGTTGGCCCTTCGATTGCATACCCAGTCGACTACGAAAATCAGGGCCAGAACCGCGACAATAAAAACACCGGCCGTCGCCAGCGAGGAATACAGAGGGAAGAACAACACGATGGCATAGTCCCAGATCCGGGCCCGGCACCGTAGGAAATTGAAGAAAGCGGCGAACAACAAAGGCTGGCCGGCAATGCTCACGCCGTAGGCGGTATGATGCGGCAGTATTGCCCAGCAGAGCGCCACACCGGCCAAGAGCGCTTCGTTGACCCAACTGTTTATCTGCTCCCGAAACAACCTTCGCAGCAACAGCAGCATGCCAACGAAAGCGACGATGTGGACCAAGATGTCGTTGACCAAGTAGGCGGCGAACGGTTCCAATACAACCCATAGCACGCCTATGACAGAAAGAAAGCGGGTGTAGCCGATCCTCGGCGTTCCGAGCCGCAGAAATGGCTCGATCAACCCGCTACCGGAGTCGGGGGACGCCAGATACCGATTCAGGAACGTCAGGCTTGGCACGGTGCTGTCAAGATTGTCATGAATTCGAATGTGCGAATCATCCCATAGAACTACCATTGGCAACAAGTACAACACTAGAACCAGCGTGGCAAAGCCGATTATGAGCTGGGTGCGTGTCAATTTCAGCCCTGCGAGCGTCAGTACGCCTGCTTCTTTGGCAGCAGATTTGGACGGTGACTCGACTTCAAGACGCTGGCCATTGGCACCGAGGCACAGGCCCCAGTTCTGCTCAGGCTGGCTGGTTTCCTGGTTTTCCACGGTTCACATTCCGGTCGAGTCTCGCAATAAAGTCCCGGATGATCTCGGAATTGCTCCTGATACCAGCAGCCTCGGCGCTTTTGTCGGCCCGGGGCCGTTCGTTCAGAATCCTGTGAATGGCACCTAGCAACTGCTCCTTGGACAGAGCAGGATAGGCCCACCCATCACTAATGAAGGACGAGAATATCCGGACGCCTATTTCGCTTACAATGATAGACTTTCTTGAGAATTCCTTTGCCTCCGCGACTGAACTCGAATTCACCGTAATGTGCAGGTCGCACAGCCGGAACAGGATCGGCAAAGGCAGGCGGTTAGACAGCTCGTACTCGACGTTGCTCACGTCCCGGAACGCATTCCGATACCTCGCCGCTGTCGAGCCCTTCATGTGATGGTGATACCTTACGTACCAAGTGACTTCTCCGGCCGTATCTCGGATCGCATTGGGTAGCCAGTCCGGTATGTCGAAAGCCGGGGGCAGGGTGAGCAGCACAACCCGGCCGCTACCCTGGCGGAGCATCAGGTGGTCGTACACCGCAGCATAGCGATTATCGTTAGCTTCTGGGTATTTCCAGAAGTTGTTCCAAAGGTTACCGCCTACGTAAACATAAGGCAGCAGGCTCTTGTCGTCGCCCCACGCCCACACCGCGTCGCGGTCTCTGTCTTCCCAGACCCAGAACGCATCCGGCAGAAGATCGTACCGGCAATTGACATTCCTGTAACCGTTGTAGAGCAGCGACATTTCACCGTAATACCCGTGCTGGATTTCCACCGTGTAGATGCCGAGTGCCTTGCACGCGAGATTAAACCCAAAAGCCACATTCCCGTAGTACGGGGAGTAGAAAGACATGAGTGCCCCCTTTTTTCCCAGCTTACGCAGAAAGTAATCCTTCAAGGCCAGGATGAGCCGCGCCGATCTTGTAAGGTCATTTACAAAGGTGTCAAGACCTACCCCATGATAGTCCAAAATCTCTCTGAATCCTTTTGTTCCCAACGCCGTCAACTCCTGTCGCGGGCGTCGTCTTCTCAGAAGACTCTTGAGCGTAACCCGGTCAATCTCGCCCTGTATCAAGTCAGAAGGGTTGTATCTAGGTACCCGGTACTCATGGTCAATGGACCACTCCAGTGTGCTGCAGCAGTAGCCGCTTTTGCTGAGGGCGTCGAAAAACGGGTCGCTTATCCGGTCAAAGAAGACATTCACGACCCTGACTCTCCGCTTGGGGTCGGTCAGGAACAGAACGTCCGCGGGCCCAGGCGCATGAATCGAGTTGGTCCGGTCCCGGAATTCGCCGTACACCATTGTTCCATAGGACAGCACTCCCTTGGCGGCGAGCTTGACTATGTCCAACAGGGACCTTGCGCCAAAGTTGGTGGCTGTTAGTTTCACCAGTTGGAGCAAGACAACAGGCCAGACTCTAAGACCATCCACCTGCAGTCGACTTACGTCGTGTTCGTACTGAAACCGATGGACCAGTTTCAGCCTCTCGACCTCGTTGAAAAATGACATTCACGCTCCAGGTTCGCTCGCCGGTAGTAGGGCCCGCAGCCAAGGTAGGGGAAGCACGGCTTGAACCTTTATCAGCAGCATCAATAACAGCGTCAGGGTGGAGACGCTGAAGGCATAGGCGATTCCTTGGTAACCGAACCACTTGGCGAATGCGTAGCTGAGCACGAGGAGCAGTGCTATGTCGGCGATTGCCACAAAACCAATGTAGCGTTGCTGACCGTACTTAATCAGTATGGGCTTGACAAATATCGCGCCCCCCACAAACATCAGTCCGGCAGCCAACCAGGGGATGAATTGTCTCGACGGGTAGTAAGCAGGCGTTGTCATCAACCTCAGGACCGCCCCGGAGAAGATCGACACAAGAAGCCCCCCGAGGAGCAATACGACCACGTTGGCATACAGTACTTGCACAATGTATCGTCGGTTCATGCTCGACGGCGCCGACAGTCTCTCGAAAAGGAATGGAGCCAGCGATAGATTCAGCGTCGTGGCAAGAATCATAACTGCGTTTGCAATGTTGTACCCAACTGAATAGACGCCCAATAGTTCCTTGCCGAAGTAGTACTGCATCAACAGAAAACCTAACTGAGACACGACGAGGGAATAGGAAGAATCTGCCATTAGCGTTAGGGCAAACCGGAAGATAGCATTGTTCATTCCTCGGTCGAGCGCCAGTGACAAGAGGCCGTTCCGGGCCAGATACCAGACCGACATCCCGGCTGACAGCGCATTCGCGATCATTATACCGAATGCCCTTCCTTTCCACCCGAGAAGTAGGACGGCAACGAACACGACCGAGGCCACAAAGTTGAGCAGCGTATTGGCAACCTGATGGCAACCGAAGACCAGTACCTTCTTCTGGTTTCTGATGACGCCGAGAGTAACCTGAAACAGGCTATAGGTGAACGCTGTCGCCGGCACCAAGAGAAGCCAGCCCAGGGGAAGGCCCAGCAGGCTCGGGAAGACGAAATACAGAAGCGTGACCAAACAAAGAATTCCCAGCGAGAAAATGCCGACAACAATAAGCGAACCACCGATGAGTCGCGCGACATACTCCCTGGGCCTATCAAAGAAGAAATTCGATATGAACGCAATCAAGGCCGGGGCTGACAGACTGCTGGCAACAGCCACGTAAGTCACAAAGAGGGACACGTTCGCATAATCCTGGGGCATCAGATACCTAGTAAGAATGGGCAGGAAGAGAAACGGCAGAGCGTTGTTGATTGCCGCCGGCAGGAAATAGCCGCCGGACATCTTGGCGATGTCTTTCAGCCGCTTTAGATTAACGGTGGGGCAGTTCATAACGGCAAGCACTCCAGCAGAAGAGACGGTATGGGTGCGGACAAACGAGGGGCGAAGCGAGGCTTCATCGCGCTCAAGCCACCATGTCGCGAGACAAGGGTGTGCCGCGCGCGATGTCCCTAACCGCCCTTCGGCCTAGTACCTCCGGTAGATACTTTGGGGCCAGGCCGTAGCCAGGTCGTATTGAGCGGACGTTCTTGTTGGTAAATATCTCGCCTGCGTGGATGTCCTCCACAGCAAACAGCGACCGACGGTATGAACGGGCTACCGCTTCATGCTCTGTTACCCCATAACGTACCTGGCCTAAAGCCTTTTCAGTAGTTCGGATGGCATCAACCATTGCCTTGAACTCGTGCGGCTCCAGCGAGAAGGTACTGTCCGGGCCTGGCGTAGCCCTGGTCAGCGTAAAATGCTTCTCGATTATACACGCGCCAAGTGCGACCGCGGCCACGGGAACGGTAACTTCCATGGTGTGGTCTGATAATCCGACCGGAGCCCCGAACGTCTCGGCCATGTGAGGAATCGTACGCAGATTCATCTCTTCTGGCGGGGCTGGATAGCCGCTGTTGCATTTAAGCAGGGCCAGTTGCGAGCAGCCCGCCTGTCTAATAGTCGCCACCGCTTCTTCGATTTCTGCAAACGTCGCCATTCCGGTTGACAATATGATCGGCTTACCAGTTGCTGCGACTTTGCGAAGGAGGCCGGTGTCAACCAGTTCGAATGAGGCAATCTTGTAGGCAGGCACGTTTATTTTTTCAAGAAAGTCAACGGCGGTGTCGTCGAATGGGCTAGAGAAGAGACTCAGGCCAAGCTTTTCTGCAACCTCTTTGAGCTTGGGTTGCCACTCCCATGGCGTGTATGCCTCGCGGTATAGGTCGTACAGGTTTTTGCCGTCCCAAGCGGTTCCTTTGATGCGAAAGTACTCGTTGTGACAATCTATGGTCAGCGTGTCCGGGGTGTAAGTTTGCAGTTTGACCGCGTCGGCCCCAGCTTCTTTCGCGGCTTGAACAAGTCTGACCGCCTGCTCGAAGCTCTGGTTGTGGTTGGCCGACAATTCGGCAACGGTGTACACCGGTTGCCCAGCGCCGATAGCGTGTCCGTTGATGGTAATGTGCGCCGGCACGTCAGTCACCTCCCTCTACCAGGACCACTGCCTTTCCACGAAGCACAGTCCTGCCGTTCTGGTTTGTGCACACGGTCTCCAACGTGGCGATAGGCTTGTCTCTTCGAAGCCTCACGACGGTTACGCGAGCCGTGATCGTATCACCAATCATAACCGGTGCCTCGAAGTTGAGTGACTGACTCAAGTAGATGGTCCCCGGGCCCGGTAATTTCGTTCCGATGACGGCCGATATTAGTCCGGCTGCGAGTACTCCGTGAACGATTGGCTGGCCAAAGCGAGTTCTGCGCGCCAACTCGGCGTCCAGATGTATGGGATTGGTATCGCCGGTCAGTTGTGCGAATTGGACGACATCCGACACCGCAAAGGTTCGAGATAGCATTGCGGTCTCACCAACTTGCAGGCTCTGATATCTGGCAGTCGTCATATATTAGAGTAACCCCCTGTCTTTGAGGCGGCGCTCGATGCCAGGCTTCAGAGTAATCCACTGTGAACGAAGCATGGCAAGACACACAATGTCATGCGGCCTGCCACTCTTCCAAATGTGCTCCCGGAACGTGCCTTCAACAGAGAACCCAAAACTCCTGTGCATGTTTGCCACTGCTTCGTTAGAAGCAAGGACTTCGCAGCATAGTTTGTTGAGTTTAAGTTCGTCGAACACGTAACTCAAGATCGAATACTCGACATAGCTGCCTATGCCCTTTCCCCTCACACTTGGGGCAGCTAAGTAGAATGCCCAATAACACCGACGGTTCTGTCGATCGATTTCAGTAATACCGGCCAAACCCACGTCCTCGTTGTCACATACTACTATCCAGTAGCGACAAGTTTGGTCCTTGAGTACGCGCTGGAACCAGCACCTATGTTCCTCAGGCGTAATCCGGTGGTCGGTGTACATATACCGAGCCACCTCGGGCCTGTTTCGCCACTCTAGTACCATCTGCTCGTCGTTTACGGTAATGTCTCTTAGCCTCACCGACGCTGCTCGAGTCTTCCCACTATTATGCCCTCCCGCTTGCGGGTGGGAAATAGGGTGATGATGGACCATATTATCCTTTCCTTTCTCTCGCGCAACGCGCGGCCAAGTACTCAACGACAGTAAATGCGCCAGTGCCGTCCACCAGCTCTCGGCCAAGGGCAGCCATGCGGCACCGGCCGCGGTAGTCCCGACACAGCCGGAGCGTCGCATCGCGTATTGTGGTCGCGGACACTCGGGACGCCTTGCCGAGACAGACCACGGCCCCGTTCTTCGCAGCTTCACGCATCGCCATTGTCTGGTTGTCAGCTATCACCAAAGTGATCGTCGGCACGCCCATAAATGCCAACTCCCAGCAAGTACTGCCGCCGGCGGAAACTGCGACATCCGCCCAAGCCATCAACTCAGTAACGTTCTCTGGCTGCTGCTCTAGTCTAATGCGTAAGTCCTGTTTGCTGGCAACCAGCCTGCGGACCTCGGCTTCCAGCGTTCTGCGGTACATGTTGCCTGCACCGACCATAACAACCACCTCAAGCCCCTTGACCGGTATCCGCCGTAATGCGCGGATAACCTTGAGGGTAACATTATCCGGGTCGCTACCCCCCATTGTAACAAGCACCCGGCGAGCATCTGGCGGCATCTCGTGCTGCCAGCAACGCCACTTGAGAAATTCAGTCCGCAACAGCGCATAGCGCGGACCGAGTAACAGTCTTGTATCCGGATCACATTCGTAGCACAGCCTTTCCGCTCCCATGTTCTGGTTGAGCAACACGTGGGCGTGATATTCGGACCAGTGCGCCGTGTCATCAACTACCAGAACCCGCACACCCGCTATGCGCGCTTTTTGTTGATACTCTGGGTCGAAGTGGTAACCGTCCAGCACCAGCCATTCCGGCGTGTACCTGCGAATAAGCCGGGCCGTCGCTGGCCAGTCTTCCGGGTCCGGGTGGACAGCGGGCAACGATATTAGCCGGCACCCCTCGTCACGGATCCGTTTTCGCAGTCCCGGGCTGACAATCCGACCAAAGAATATGACGTCGCCGCCTCGCTTCCGCCAGGCCTGCGCCAGAGCCAGGCACCGCATCACGTGGCCAGTTCCCATCCGGGATCCGGCATCAGCACGGATCACTAATGAGCCTATCACTTGTCTGGTGCAGCTGGCTGAATGCCAGTGAACCCGGCGGCCGCAAACATCCTTTCTGCGACCTCCCAATCCTCTGGTGTGTCTATATCCTGTACGAGGTAGCGTGGCACGAAAACAGGAACAGCGTCAGATGAGAACATCCGCAGTTCACGCCGGTACTTCTCGACGTCGCACCAGTAGAACTGACCGGCGTCGTGAAACGTCACAGGAAGATCCTGCGACCGTTTGCTCATGTTCTCAGGCCAGAGCATCTCGATGCGCTCACGGTCGTTTACTTTCAGCGCACGAAAGATGGAATATGGGTACGTCGTGACCGAGAAGGCCGAGGTTGCACGCTTTTCCCGCAGCAGCCTCAATCCCCGCCGAATATCCTCAGGTCGTACAAAAGGCGCGGTCGCATAAATGCAGCAGGCGTAGCGGGCTGAATAACCGTGTTTCGCAAGCCAGTTCAGGGCGTGAAGAATCACGGCGTCGGTTCCTGTCAAGTCGTCAGCTAGCTCTACCGGGCGCCGGAACGGCACTTCAGCTCCGTATTCCCTCGCGATTTTCGTGATAGCAGCGGAGTCGGTAGATACGATGATACGATTGAACACACCTGACTTCCTTGCAGCGCGGATTGAGTGGGCGATCACTGGCAAACCCGCAAATATCTTAATGTTCTTACCCGGAATCCGCTTGCTACCTGCCCGGGCGGGAATGATCGCGACGACGTTCAATTCCGGTAGGCCCCGGTTACTTTAGTCAGCGCCCGTGCCACATCGGACACGTCGCCATCGTTCATCGCTGGGAAAATAGGTAGCGTGAGCAACCGGCCATAGGCATACTCGGCGACGGGGTAATCGCCGAGCTTGTAGCCGAACCGGCGCTGATAGAACGGATGTAGGTGCACCGGGATATAGTGGACGTTTACTCCAATGTTCTCAGCGCGGAGGGCAGCGAAAAAGCGAGCTCGGTCCACCTTCAGCCGCTCAAGCCTCAGTTGTACTACGTAGAGATGATAAGCATGTTTGACATCAGACCGGACGCGGAGCGGCCTCACCTCTGGTAGCTCGGCGCAGACCTGGTCATAGGCCGAAGCTATTTCCCGACGGCGCGCGACCCACTGTCCAAGCTTAGCCAGCTGGCTGATGCCAAGCGCACACTGTACATCGGTAATCCGGTAGTTGTACCCCAGTTCGGACATCTCGTAGTACCAAGAACCCTGCTCTTCCCGCTGGCGGCAATCAGCCGTGATGCCATGATTCCGGAAAATGCGCATGCGGCTGGCAAGTTCTGGGTCATCCGTTGTTACCATTCCGCCCTCACCCGTAGTGATATGTTTCACTGGGTGGAATGAAAAGACGTTTAGACTAGCCAGGGCGCCAATCTGGCGCCCCTTGTAGCTACCGCCAAGGGCGTGACACGCATCGGCAACCAGCGTCAGCCCATGCCTGCGTGCGAGGTCGTTCAGGGTGTCATAGTCGCAAGCCTGGCCCGCGTAGTCAACGGCAATGATCGCGCGCGTACGCCGTGTTATCCGCGCTTCAACCTGCGCCGGGTCAAGCAGCAATGTCTCGGCATCTACATCTGCAAAAACCGGTACCGCACCTTGATAGACAACACTGTTTGCCGTTGCCACAAAGGTCATTGTCGGGACAATCACCTCGTCACCGGGCCCGAGCCCAAGAGCAAATAACGCAGCATGGAGCGCAGCCGTGCCACTGCTTACCGCGACCGCCTCCGCGGCACCCACTGCCTTCGCAAATGCGGCTTCAAACTCCGCCACCCGGGGTCCGGTCGTCAGCCAGTCTGAACGCAATACCGATGTTACTGCGGCAACATCGGCCTCGTCGAGATATTGGTGGCCATATGGTAGCAGCCTGTCACGAACTGGGCTACCACCTTCAATTGCCAGTAGTGACATTCTCTCGTACGTCCTCTAGCCCGGCAATCTTTCGAAGCTCCTCGATGGTCAGCCAATGCGTATTGCGGTCACTCCTGTAACAGAATCCATCAGGGCACGGCCGGCCGCCGTGGAGGACACGGTCTCCCGCATCCCAAGAATGAACTACCGGTAAGATAGCATAGTAGTCGTCGTATTCCACCGCGTGTCGCGCGTCGTCTTCTGAAACCAGCGTCTCGTGAAGTTTCTCTCCAGGGCGGATGCCAACTATCTTCAGTGTGCACTCCGGTGCGACCGCTCGGGCAAGGTCAGTAATGCGCATACTTGGGATCTTAGGCACGAATATCTCTCCGCCCCGCATTCGGGCCAACGACTTCAGCACGAAGTCAACCCCTTGCTCCAAGGTAATCCAAAATCTGGTCATCCGCGTGTCGGTTATAGGGAGCGTCCCAGTGGCTCGTAGACTCAGGAAATATGGCAGCACACTTCCCCTACTACCGACGACGTTTCCGTATCGCACAATACTGAATCTAGTGGCGCGGGCTCCGGAGTAGCTATTGGCGGCCACGAATAACTTGTCCGAGCAGAGTTTGGTCGCACCGTATAGGTTGATGGGGTTAGCGGCCTTGTCGCTGCTTAGCGCTATAACCCTCTTGACGCCCCGGTCGATTGCCGCGTTGACTACATTCATGGCGCCCAGCACGTTGGTCTTCACCGCCTCGCTTGGGTTGTACTCAGCGGCAGGCACCTGCTTCAGCGCCGCAGCGTGCACAACGATGTCCACGCCGTCGAAGGCACGGTACAGCCGCTCCTGGTCGCGCACATCACCAATAAAGTAGCGAAGGCAGGGGTAATGTTCTTCGCCGAACCGCTGACGCATTTCGAACTGCTTCAACTCATCGCGACTAAAAATAATAAGTTTCTTCGGCTTGAAGCAAGCCAGTACACGCTGGGTGAATTTCTGCCCGAACGAACCGGTCCCGCCCGTGATCAACACGACCAGGCCGTCCAAGTTCACCATATTCTTCGTGTCACAGGACGCACTAACCGCGGCGTCAGCAGCGTCTTCAAGCCCAGCTTGAGGCTCACAACGCATGACTCAGGTATAACGACGGAACTCCGACGGTCCAGGCTGGCTGCAGCGGTAACATTCTGGTTGATGGCGGGCAAAGGGAATCGAACTGGCCGTGCTACCTCCTGTGCACTTCTGGCTCATGGACTATTTTAGCAGCCGCGATTTCTGGGTCAAGCGAACGGACGCCGGGATTACTCACCGGTCTTCACATTGAGCGGTGACTAGCTATCTCAGACCGTGGATTGTGCGTCATAGAAGCAACCCGGCCTTGTTGTCAACTGGCTCAACTCCCGCCATGGCGCCAGGTAGTGTCAATTCTTTTGTGTAACTTCCGACTGGCATTTTACGCTGCCGGCTTTCTTGCCTTAGACTTTGCTTGAGACCGGTGCTTGCGCCCACAGCGCTGCTCCCACCGTTTGTTCGCCTTCTGAAACAGCGCACACACGATTCGAGCACAACTCTCGTCGTTGGCAAAAGTACACATCGGCCGCGTCCGCTTCCGTAACTCTCGGAACTGCCGCTCTATTACATTGGTTGTCCGCACCTTCTTCCACAACTCCGGTTCCTTCCGTAACACCCGCATATGTATCAGCAGTTCCTCGATGTCTCTCTCCAGGCAGTCCACGGCCTGCTCCTCTTGCTTCCGCCACTTCTTCACCCACTGCCGACAACGCCGCTTCGCTGCCAGGTAGCTCTTCGCCTGGTATATCCGCCGCGCACCAGCCAGACATTCCTCTCTATGCTTCGCCTTCAGCTTGTTGGCCAC
>JBDRUN010000060.1 GCA_039801365.1 candidate division WOR-3 bacterium | reverse complement strand
CAGTTACCATCTCCTCCTACTGCCTACTCTTCTGTTCCTCGCCTTCTTTCCACCCCATCCCACTACGCCTATCTGAAAATTGCGGAGGGCTGCAGCAACCGGTGTTCCTACTGTCTGATTCCTGCAATTCGCGGTCCCTTCCGTTCCCGTCCGTTGGACGATATCTTACAGGAAGCCCAAGCGCTGGCACGCATTGGTACAAGAGAACTCATCCTTATAGCCCAGGATACTACTGCATACGGCCAGGACATCTATGCAAAGCTGAGTCTACCCCAGCTTCTGCACAGACTCAGCCGGATTCACGGCATCCACTGGCTCCGACTGATGTACGCGCACCCCGCTCACATAACGGATGAACTCCTGCACGAATTTGAGACGAATCCGAAACTCTGCCGGTACGTTGACCTTCCCCTCCAGCACTGCTCAGACCGCATACTCAGACAGATGAACCGGTTCTACACGCGCCGCCACTTGGAAAGGCTTATCGGTCGGCTCCGAACCATTCCAGACATGTCCATCCGCACCACGATGATCGTCGGATTTCCGGGTGAGACCAGAACCGAGTTCGAAGAATTGCTCGACTTTGTCCGGAATACTGGTTTTGATCGTTTAGGCGCTTATGCCTTCTCGCCTGAACCCGGCACTCCGGCAGCAGGACTTGCGAATCAGATTCCTGGCCGGACACGACGGGCAAGGCTTGCCGTATTGATGAAACTGCAGGCATCTATCTCCCGCCGCAGACTGCGCCGTCTGCTCGGACGTTCGATCGATGTCGTGATTGACTCGCCAGGTGTCGGCCGCACGCAATGGGACGCGCCTGAGATTGACGGTACGGTTCGATTCCTCGGTCGGTGCCCTAAGCCCGGCAGCACTGTCCATGCCACGGTTGTCCGCACCGCAACCCACGACATCACGTGTTCGCTCCGGTCCTGACTTGCGCGTTCGAGGTCTTTCTGCAATTTCGGCTCCCGGATTGCATCTCAGTGCTATTCGTGTCGACGAGTCGAATTCCGGGACCCGCCCTTCCTACCCGGCAGTCCCGTATCGAACCACTCCCTGGCAGAATTGACAATACTGCGTCGCAGCAATACAATCAATCGTGCCCAAAGTCGGCATCGGCGTACTCGCTTCTGGCCGCGGCAGTAACTTCGAAGCACTAACCCGCACGCTCAAACGCAACGCGGTGGAAGGTGAAGTCAGAGTAGTCGTTGCCAACGTGCCCGAAGCGCCGGTCTTGCAGCGAGCAAGAGTTCTGGGAATCCCCGCTGTGCTCATCAACCACCGCGACTACAAGTCACGCGAATCCTTCGAACTTGCGCTCATTGCCGAGCTGAAACGTCACGATGTAAGACTCGTCTGTCTAGCCGGATTTATGAGGATACTTTCGCCCGTCTTCGTCCACTACTATGAGAACCGCATCATGAACATCCACCCTTCGCTCCTCCCAGCGTTTGCCGGCTTGCAGGGTATTGAGGTCCATCGTGCAGTGATCGAATCAGGGGTCAAGATTACCGGCTGCACCGTCCACTTCGTCAACGAACAGGTTGATGCTGGCCCGATCATAATTCAGCGGGCGATTCCAGTACGGAAGGACGACACACCCGAGTCGCTTGCCGTACGCGTGCTGATTGAAGAACACCAGGCCTATCCCGAAGCGGTCCGGCTGTTCTGTGAAAACCGCCTGGAAATCAGGGGCCGAAGGGTTTTGGTGCACTAGGTGAAAGAACAGCCGGTCAGAATTGCGGTAGCAGGCTGTGGAGCCCAGGCCCAAGTTGCCCACATCCCGGCTCTGAAGCAGAATCGCCGCGCTGAGCTAGTCGCGCTGTGCGACACCGACATCCGCAAGGTGAACCACCTCTGCACGCTGTACAATGTGCCCCGTCACTACGTTGACTTCGACGACCTCAAGGCTGACGAAAACGTGGACGCCGTGGTCATCGCTACCCCCAACTATCTGCATGCGCCGATGGCCATCGCTGCAATGGAATATGGTAAGGATGTGCTCTGCGAGACCCCTTTCGGCCTGAACGCCGACGAAGCGAGCCAGATGATTGCGACTGCAAGACGCGAGGGTCGCAAGCTAATGCCCTGCCTCAACACTCGGCTTAGGCCCGACGTGCAGACTATCCGCAAGTTCATCAACGGTGGCGAACTCGGCCAGCTCTACTATTGCAAGACCGGCTGGCTGCAGGGCCGCAGTTCCTGGTCACTCGAAGGCTGGCGAGCGCAGCGCCTGCGAGCCGGCGGCGGTGCATTCCTCTCACTCGGCACTGCGCTTCTGGACTTTTCACTTTGGCTGCTTGCGCCGGCACGGCCCATGTCGGTCATCGGCGTATCCCACCACCGCACCCCGGTAACCGAGGTCGAGGATACCGCATTCGCAATGATCAGACTTGAGAACGATATACTGCTCACGGTCGAGGTCGGCTGGAGCATGCTCATGGAACGGGACTTCACCTACTTCAATGGTTTCGGTACCCAGGGTGCCGCGCTCCTGAACCCGATTCAGATTCACAAGGAGATGCACGGCCACCTGGTCAACGTCACGCCGACAATGTCCACCAAAGGGATCCAACGGGCCTCGTTCCAGATGCTCATTGACATCTGGATCGACTGCCTGGTGCGTGACGTCGAACCTGCGATCCCGGCGTCCGAAGCCCTGCTTATCAACCAAGTTGCGGACGCCTTCTACCACTCCAGCTCGACCCGCTCCGAAGTTCAGCTTGCAACTGTGTCCAGCGGGTCCGGGTGACCGGGAATCGGCAGCAAGATACTGACGACAGTCCCAGTGCCGTGCGGACAAGTCCACAGATGAGAATCCCAAGACCTCTGCTTCTGGTCTTCCCAGGACTTGCGCTCGGGTTCGCCTTCGCTCCGTTTCCGTTCCGCTTCTTAGCCTTCATCGGCCTTGTCCCACTCTTCTGCCTAGTCCAAAGTCCGGAATTCAAGGGCGACACTCGCCGACTCTTTCTCTGGTCCTGGTTGTTCGGCGGCTTGGCTGCGGCGTCACACTTTTGGTGGCTCTGGTTTCTAGTTGTACCGATTGAACCCATAACCCGCTTTCTTCTGAACATCGGGGTCTTACTCCTCTTCGCCTATCTGGGGCTCTACACCGCAGCATTCGCTCTCATCGTGCACTGGCTCGGACTGTGGTCCGCGTTCCTTGTCTGGCCGCTGCTTGAGTTCGTGCGCAACCTTGGTGAAATCGCATTCCCTTGGGACCTTCTCGGCTACTCGGTGACGCCGTGGGTCCCGTTCATCCAGCCCGCAGCATTCGGAGGTGTGTACCTTGTCTCAGCCTGGCTTGTGCTTGTGAACTTGCTCGTGTATCGTACTTTTTTCTCAGCATGCCCATACGGCCATTCGCTAGTGGGCTTCCGGCATCCCTCTCCTAGGTTTGCAATCCTGCTTCTGGCGGCCGTTGTGGGACCGCTTGTCCTCGGAACCACACGTCTGCAGCCAAACCGTCCCTGGCTCAAAGTCGCCATTCTCCAGCCCAATATCTCGCCCTTGGACAAGGGTGACCGCGCCGCCCGCGAGAGAATCTACTCCGATCTCCTGCACCTAATCCGTGCGGCCGCCGAGTCGCGGCCCGACCTCATTATCTGCCCGGAAACTGCTACTCTGCTTGACGTAACCAATCGCAACAACGACATCAGCCGTGCACTCCAAGTACTTGTCGACTCGACCCGGATACCGCTTTTCACCGGTACGCCTTTGCACGACGACAAACAGGGCACGTGGCACAACGGCGCCTGCCTGCTCGAGCCAGGTGCAGATACTGTCCGGCAGCGTTACTACAAAATGCGCCTCGTGCCCTTCTCCGAAAAAATCCCCTACTCTGACCAGCTCCCACTGCTCCGCCGGCTTATCGGTACTGCCGACATGGGCAACTGGGACCGTGGCAAGGACTACACTGTATTCCAGCTTACAACCACACGCTCACGGTTTGCGACTCGGGACTCCGGGTTCGCCAGTATCAGCTATGAACAGTCCGTCGCATCCCGATTCGCCTGCCTCATCTGTTTTGAGGCCATCTTCCCGGACCTTGCCCGCCAATTCACGCGCCGCGGGTCTGAGATGTTCGCCGTGGTCACTAACGACGGCTGGTTCGGCCGAATACTCGGTGCTCAGCAGCACGCTGAACTCGCAGTTATGCGCACGGTAGAGAACGGGGTATCAATGGCACGTAGCGCCAACAACGGCATTTCCTTCGTCGTTGATCCCTATGGTCGGGTCCTGAAAAAGACTAGGCTTTTCACGCAGGAACTCCTCATCAGTGTAGTACCGGCGCCACTTGCAACCACACCGTATCGCCGGCATGGCGACTGGTTCATCATTGCCTGTCTTGCGGGAGTCTGTGCGTTCTCGGTCGTCCGCGTTCTCCGCCGGTCCACGCTGGCAACAACCGGCACGCGCAATTAAATGCCGTTCCCCAGTTCCGTGTCTCTCAATTCCCCTCAAAACCCGTGGCGGCCTTAGAATGACACAGCCCCCACGAGTCAGTTCGAATGTTCAACTGAACCGCTCTGCTCCTCTCGGTCTAGTCCTGCGCTAAAGTACACCAGGGTCCTACTGTCGGATTTCGTCCCATGTTTGAGCTGAATTCCCGTTCCAGCCCTGCTCCGGCCGGCACGCAGGCCGACACCAGCATCAGAGCGAACGCGCGGTCCAGACCTTGACGAACTGGACAAGTCGAGGCATGGCCTTGGCAACCGCACTTGACATCCTTGCGCCGAACCTGATACACGCCGGCTGCACTCCGAGAAGCTGTATCCCGGCCGTAAGTTGCTGGCATAGCAATGCCACGGTCATCGTAAGCGGCAACGTGTGAGTTGACACAAGGCCGCTGGCCAGGGGCTCGATCTCTTCCTGCTCGAACAGCTTGAACTCTCCGGGCCTGCCGCCGAACGCGCAAGCATCAACAATAAGAATCCGCTCTGGTCCAAGCCGAACGACCGGCTCGATGAAGTTTTCCGGCGTAGTGCCGCAGTCAAATACTGCCAAGCCTTCGGCACCACTTAGTTCCTCGGCAACTAGCGAGCCGACCGCATCGTCGCCGCGCAGCCGGTTTCCGACTCCAAGGAGAACCGACCTCGCTCTGTGCTCTAGGTGCTGGATCCTGGGTTCAGAGTTCAGTGACATATGTCTTTTCTCAAGGCCTTCGCCTCGGTCACATAAGTTCCAAGCCACGGGACCCGGTCACGGTATTCCTCCCAAGCAATAATCTTGTCCAGAAGCACCAGGCTGCTTTCAGCCTGACCAAGCGCAGCCCAGGCTCGGGCCATCTTGAGCCAGTTCTCCGCCAGGTAGTACTTGTTCCCGGGAAACGACTTGCAGACACCGGCCTCCAGGCACCGGCCGATGGTCAGCACCGTGTCGTAGTCTCCTTTCGAGAACAGAATGTCACGCATTGTTCGCAGCACGCTGCGATTGTCAGGATATGCCTGAAGCAGGCTCGCACACTGACTAAGCGCTTCCGCATACTCGTGCTCCTGGCCGAGCATCCAGGCAAGGGAAAATCGGGCCGAAACGTTACACAGCCCAGAGCAGGCAGCTGCTTCACGCACAAGCTCGAATGCTCTTTGTTTGGAACCAAGGATGCCAAGCCCCAAAAGATACTTGTCGCCCTGGGCCCGAAAATACTCAATCATGCCCAGCCCGTACTTCGCATCGGCCAGAGTACTCTCGAGACTCAGCGCCGTGCGGAGCGGTGCCATAGCTGAAACCAGTGCCTGAAGCGCTTCGACTCGTTTCTGCTCCCAGGCCAGTGAATTTGCCCGGTTCAGCCGGGCCAGTCCCAGGTATAAGTAGGCAAGCGTGTCCTTGTTCTGACCAAAACCGGTTCTTCTCAGACTTAGTCCCTCGACCCGGTCGTTCAGTTTGTGGAACGAGTCAATCATCGCCTTGTCTCCAGTCTCGTAACAGAGCATCTGGACAAGACTCGCCTGCCAATAGGCTGCTGCTGGATCTGTGGTATCTTCGCGTACCAGTGCTGATATCAGGTTCCAGGAGCTGTCGTACTGCTGGCGATAACACTCCTCGATTGCCTTGCTCATCCGAATGAGCCGCTGCTGCGGCATGAGTGCAGGAGCGACCAGTCCCGGACCGGCCGCCAGCAGGCTAGCAAGCAGCGACAAGTTCGATTTCAACCCGTGCACCTTTAGGCAAGGCCGAAACCTGGACGCACGAGCGAGCCGGGAAAGGCTCACTGAAGTGCCGGGCATAAACCTGATTCATCCGGCTAAAGTCGTTCATGTCCGTGAGGAACACCAAGACCTTGACTACCTTGTCCATGCTCGACCCGGCTGCTTCGAGCACCGCGGCGAGATTAGCAAACACCTGTTCGGTCTCAGCTTCGATGCTCTCTTGTTTCATCTGCCCGGTCGCAGGGTCGAGCGCAATCTGGCCAGACGTAAACACGAGCTCTCCAGTGCGCACCGCCTGGCTGTACGGCCCAACCGGAACTGGTGCCCTGTCGGTTCTCACCGCCTGCTTCTTCATAGGACCTCCGCTTGCCTGCTCATCCAGACTTAGGCGGCAAACCCGCCCAAAGCCAGCGAGTAAAGTTTCGTCTGGGCATCGTCAGCCCGTGACAGCATCACAATCGGCTTGCGTGCGCCAACCACAATGCCGGCTGCCTTGGCTCCACCCAAGTATTGCAATCCCTTGGCCAGGATGTTGCCAGTCGCCATTGTGGGCACAACCAGAATGTCAACCTCACCCGATACTTGGCTGGCAACCCGTTTGATTTTCGCCGCTTCTTGCGAGAGTGCAACATCAACCGCGAGCGGCCCTTCAATTATCGCGGTACCGAACTCACCCTGGTCACCCATCCGCGTGATTACAGCCCAGTCCAGGGTCTCGGCGATGTTCAGCCTTATCTTCTCTACGGCAGAAAGCAGCGCAACCTTGGGCCGTTCGAGCCCAAGGAGTCGGGCGAGTTCGACAGCATTTCGCACGATGTCAATCTTGCGCTTCAGGTCCAGTTCGGCGTTGATACCGCCGTCGGTGATCGCAAGCATCTTATGATAGCTCGGCAGTTCCAGTAGTGCCACGTGGGACAGAATTCGCTCTCCGCGCAGACCCAGACTTTCGTCCAGCACCCCGCGCAGGAACGTAGCCGTGTCCACCTGACCTTTCATCAGAAAATCACCGTTCTGTGCCACGTCCCGCACCGCAGCCGAGACTGCCTCGGCCGGGTCGGCAATGTCGCGTACCTCGAACTGAGACCAGTCCAGCTTCAGACTTGAACAGATAGTTGCTATTCGGGTCCCATCACCATACAGGACCCCCCGAGTAATGCCTTTATGTTGTGCCTCACCCAGCGCTTCAATCGTAGCACAGTCGTCTCCGCAGGCAACAACGCACCGCCGGCCGCCCTTGGCCTGGGCCGCGGCAAGAAGCTGCTCGAAGCTGGCAATCGCGCTAGCACCCATAGTAAAGGTTGTACTCCCAGGGATGGGGCCGCCTGGCTAGTGCCTCGGCCTCCGCCATCTTTATCTCAACCCATTTGTCAATCGTATCCAGGGTAAACGCAACAGTGAGATACTCGTGATCCTGTCTCAGCTCCTCGAGCGCTGCCTCCAATGTTCTCGGCAGTGCCCGGGCGGCGTGATCTCCGCTGCTCGCTTCCACTCTGCCCTGCAGGGGCGTACCCGGATCAATCTTACGCCGGATGCCGTCAAGGCCGGCCAGGAGCACAGCAGCAAGAGAAAGATACGGATTTGCGCTTGCGTCTGGAATCCGGTACTCAAGCGCCATGTCACGAGCCGAGGTGACGTAACCCGGAATCCGGATGGCCGCGGTCCGGTTGGCAAAGGAGAAGAATACTGCGACCGGTGCCTCAAATCCCGGTACCAGCCGGCGATAGGAATTCGTGCTCGGATTGGTCAGTGCGCACAGGCTCGGTGCATGCATCAGTATCCCGCCGATGAAGTGCATTGCAAGCTTCGACAACTTACCCTTGTTTCGCTCGTCTCCGAACAACGATACCGCACCTGCTGGCTGCTGCTTATCGTCTGCTGTGTTCCTGCCTTTTTTCGCCAGATATATGTGCAGATGCATTCCCGAACCCGGCTCGCCGTATATCGGCTTGGGCATGAAAGTCGCGGTCTTGCCGTACCTCAGCGCAAGGTTGCGCACCAAGTACTTGACAAGCATTATTCCGTCAGCGGCCTGCACCACCGGCAGGTAGCCTGGTTCAAGTTCAACCTGCGAGAATCGGCCACCCTCGTGGTGATGATACTTGACCGGTATTCCACAACCCTGCGTAAGCAGCGCTAGCTCGCTCCTGAAGTCCGAACTGCGGTCAAATGGCGGCGCAACATGATAGGCCGGGCCTTTGAACAAAGTAAGACCGGTGTGATCATCGTGTTTCAGCTCCTCGGTTTCAACTCGGTAAACAGCCGATGCTGCGTCAGTCCAAAACTCGGCCTTGTTGAACAGGTAGAACTCGAACTCAGGCCTTACCATCACCTGGTCAGCCCCGCTTGCCCTGCTCAGTGCGGCCACGGCCTGTTGGAGAATGTGCCTCGGGTCCCGCACATAGCGCTTGCCGGTACCCGGGTCGTAGATTCCGGCAAAGCAAGAGAGCGTAGGCTGCTGACAGAACGGGTCCAAGACTACGGTGTCAAGGTCCGGCTTCAGAACCATATCACCTGCCTCCACGGTACGGAACCCGGCAACCGAAGAACTGTCAAACCCGACCCCGTCCTTCAGAACGCTGCTCAGCCGCTCTATCGGCACGGTTACATGCCGGAGCCGGCCTGGCAGGTCAGGATATCTCAGGTCCAGAAACTTGATACCCTTTGCCTTGATTAGCGCGTGTATTCTTTCATTGTCCATGGCGGCAAAGATTAGCCCTTGCTTACATACTGTCAAGTGCACGTCGTCTCACCCCCCACTTTTTCGCTTGCGTTCCGGGCAGGCTTGTCTAGAATATCCGTCAGATAACGGCCATTCAGCTCCGGCCGGATTGACCCACTGGAGGAAAGTTGAGAAAACTCTTTCTGCTGTTTGTGCCTGCAATGCTCGCAGCCGGAACGGTCCGCCATGTGCTCGAACTCGACCGGTCACAGTTGCGCTTCGGTCGATTCCAAGGATTCGATGTTGTCGAACTTGATGACGGTCTTGTCATCCCTGCACCAGGCCGACCATGTCTCCCAGACATCTCCGTGACCCTTGTTCTGCCGGCCGGCGCCACGGTTACCGGCGTAACCTCAGTTCCGGTGGCAACCGAGCTCATTCCAGGCAGTTACCGAGTTCTGCCCTGCCAAGAACCTTGGCCAATTTCCCAAAGCGGCCCGCCTGCGTTCGTCGAACCTGACCACCAGGTTTACGCCTCGACCGCGGCATTCCCGTCCGACCCGACTGCCGCGTGGCACACAGGCAGCGCTTCTGGCTTCAGACTCGTAAATCTGAACCTGTGCCCGTTTGAGTACCGGCCTGCGCTCGGCCAGCTGCGATTGCACACACGCCTGGCCGTGACCGTAACCTACGAAGAGAGCGGCCCGCGGCCAACGCTGACCCCGAGTCAGCTCGAACGCACGGTCGCCGGACTGGCCGAGCTGGTAGCCAATCCGGAGCAGCTGGACCGGTTCGCCCCGGACGTAGCCGAAACCGACCTGCCAACAATAGACTACCTTGTGATAACGTCCGACCGACTGGCGGCTTGGTTCAAGCCTTTTCTGGAGTACAAGACCGGCCGCGGCCTGCGTACGGAAATCCGCACTACCGAGTGGATCGAGCGCAACTGCCCGGGCCGGGACTTACAGGAGAGGATCCGTAATCTCATCCGAGACTTTTTCGAACATCGCGGTCTCACCTATGTGCTACTGGCCGGTGACAATGCCTTTGTTCCGTGCCGTCGCATCAGGGTTTCGGTTTCCGGCGAAACCGGCGACATCCCCACCGACCTGTACTACGCGGACCTCGACTACTCCTGGGACTCGAACCACAACAACCTGTTCGGCGAGATGGACGACTCGGTAGACCTGTACGCCGACGTAATCCTCGGCCGGGCATCAGTTGACAACCAGACCGAGGTCGAAACGTTTATTCGGAAGCTCAAGAACTATGAAGAGAATCCCGCCATGGACTACGTCAAACGCACACTCTTGCCGTCTGGCTGGCTCTGGCGGTCGCTGAACTACCATGGCCGAATTGTCAACGACTCCATCGCCAACATGACGCCAAGCGGCTGGCCGGATGTGAAAATGGAGAACCCACCGAGCTGCTATGTTGTAGCCGACTCCTTCAACCACGGCTTCGCTTTCTTTGACCCGGCAGGCCACGGCAATGCCAACGGTGTGTACGACGAGGACGGTACGCCGATTTATACCTCAAGCCTAGCCCGGGCACAAACAAACGACCGACGCTACTCCATCATGACCTCACTTGCCTGCAACCCAGGCGACTTTGAGACCGAGGACTGCCTTGCAGAAAATGCCCACAACGCGGCTACTGGCGGCTGCATTGCGGTGATGATGAACTCCCGTTACGGATGGGGCACACCACCTTCGTTCGGCCCCTCGGAAAAACTCTGCGCGCGGTTCTACGATTTTCTGCTCAAACGCAGCACGTTTGTGCTTGGCACATGCCATTCCCACTCGCGCGAGGTGTATGCCGCATCGGCACAATCCAATTCGCTCTGGCGCTGGTGCATGACCGAGTTCAACCTGTTCGCAGACCCGTCGCTGGATATTTGGACCGAAGTACCAGCGGGCATGACGATTACCGCTCCAGACACAATCTTGACTGGAGAGCAACTGGTTCAGGTAACGGTCTCAAAACAGCACGCGCCGGTCGCAAACGCCTTGGTCTGCGCTCGGAAAGGAGCCGAAACCTATGCCGCGGGCCGCACCAACAGCTCAGGCCAGGTAACCCTGCAGGTTCACCCACGAACCCCAGGTATCCTCCGACTCACCGCCTCAGTGCACAACCAACTGCCTGCCTTCGGCGATGTGGCCGTGGAACAGGGCGCACCTGAACCGCTCGTCATCCTTGGCCGGGTTGATATATTCGATTCAGGACAGGCCCGTGCCAACGGTATTCTCGAACCCGGCGAGACCGCACGCCTGGCCCTTACGCTACACAATCAGGGAACAGCAGCGGCGAACTCAGTCAGCGTGGTGCTCTCAACCAGCACTCCAGAACTCACCTTCCCTGATTCCACCGCCGTGTTCGGCACAATCCCAGCCCAGGACAGTGGCTGGTCCAATGACTTCACAATCCGCGCTGGACCCGACATCCTGCCAGGCTCAAGCCCAGAAATAGCAGCCCGAATCCACTCAGCCGAAGACAACTGGGAAGCGACATTCTACATCTCCATCGGTTATCCTGGCCGCATTGTCGCGGACATTGATACCGGTGTGTGTGCTCTTACCGTGACCTGCCGTGGCTCAGTCGGGTTTGACACCGATGGTGCGAAGCAGGGACGCGGGTTCCGTTTCCCCAAGTCTGATACGACGTCGCTGAACCTTGCGTCTTTCTGCTTGGCCAACTCGGCTGACTACGTCGTTGATCAGTTCTATACCACGGCCGTTGGCCAACCGGACCGGGACTGGCGCATGACCGACAGTCTCTATTCCAGCAGGCCTTTCTGGCCCGCAAAGCAGCTCCTCACCAGCTCATTCTCGGACGCCGGACACCCGTCTTGCAGTGGGGTCCGTGTTCTTCAGCAGGCATTCGGCACCGACGAGTCCGGGTATGATAACTTTGTCATCCTGATGTACGACTTGGTCAACGCAGGCGCACAACGCCTGACTGGACTCTATGCTGGAATTCTTGCTGACTTCGACGTCAAGGCGACCGACCGGTTCCACGACCTTTGTTACACCGATGCAGATCGGCGTACCGCCTACCTCCGTAACGTCAACATCCCCCACAAATTTACTGGTGTTGAACTGCTCTACCCGGACATGCCTGGATTTCAGACCTGCATTGACCACAGCGTCTATGTGTACCCGGACTCTGGCCTGAGCGAAAGCATGAAGTATCGTCTGCTCAACGGCACCGCTGGAGTCACCCGCTCGGATCGACCATACAATTGGTCGGTTTCGGTCTCGACCGGCCCGTTTGACTTGACACCAGGTGATACCCAGCGAGTGGCGTTCGCATTTGTCGCTGCTTCAGATTCTGCGTCTTACCTCGAGACATGCGAGAACTGCCAGCGCTGGTTCAACAACAGCTCCGGCTCGTCCGAAGGCGCTTCTTCTCGCCTTGAGCTTTCCTTCCTCTCCGTTTTCCCCAACCCGTTTTCCCGCTCCGTCTCGATTCGTCTGAATGAAGTGCTAACGCAGCCAATTCGAATGCAGGTATTCGACGCCACTGGCCGCAGAGTTGCAGATGTCCGCAACAGCACCCCGGCACGAACAGTAACCTGGACTCCATCAGAGCTGCCGGCCGGCGTGTACTTGCTCCGGCTGGAGGCCGACACAGTCGTGTTCCTCAATCATGTGACCCTTGTTCGCTAGAGGCTGTCTCGCCAGCAGACCGTCTGATCTGACCCCTCTTCTTCCTGCGGTGAGGCGCGAGGAAAGATACCGGCCGCACAACTATTGACACTGAAACTGTGGCAGCGATAATTTGGATGTGACACGTGTGAGTCGTAACAACTCACAGAGTCAAGTACTCCCAAGAGTATCGCAGGCAGGCACCAGTCGAATTGGCACACCGGCAAGCGTGCCTACCGTAAAACAAAGAAGAGGTGACGATGAGCCGAAGAATTCTTTTTCTCGTGCTGGTACCGGTCACGCTCGCACTAGCCCAACAGGGTGCCAGGTACCTGATCATTGCAACTGACCAGCTGGCTGCGGCAATCCAGCCCCTGGCCGACTGGAAACATGCCTCAGGCATGCAGTGCAAAGTCGCTCGAACGTCCGAGACCGGCTCGGACACGACCTCAATAAAGAACTACATCCGCAATGCATACAATACCTGGCCAGTAAAACCGGAGTACGTGCTCTTGGTCGGTTCGCCTAGTTCCCTACCAGCACGAATCTACACAATCCAGCATGTTGGCACGTATGCCTCAGACAACATTTATGGCGACGTTACCGGCGACTTTAGGATGGACATCCCGGTCGGCCGCTTCCCGGCCAAGTCCCCCACCCAACTGGAAGTAATGGTCGCCAAGACGCTCGCGTATGAGACCAAACCTGAACTCTCAGACAGCAACTGGATGCGCCGGATGACCACTATCTGTCGCGACCTGGGCGATGATGATGCCTGGGTGTACTGGAACGATGTCCGTAACGCCATCAACCTCGCTCGCAACGCCGGGTTTGTCGGTTTTGACTCCCTTGCCTCCTCCCTGGGCGACACTGCCCCCGACGTTGTCGCCTCGATCAATAACGGCACTGGCATGGTGCTTTACCGAGGAACAGCAACAAACAATTGGTACAAACCTTTCGCGGTGGACCCCGGTCAGACCGCCAATGGAAGGAAGTTGCCGATTATTCTATCAATCACCTGCGAGACCATGACTCTGACCCCGAACGAGTCCATGGTTGGCGAAGCCTGGCTTAAGACAGGCACCAGTTCAAACCCGAGGGGCGCGGTGGCTTTTTTCGGTAACACACACTCCGGCTCTAACGTTGCCCAAGTCCGTAGCGCAGTCGCCCGAGGCTTTTTCACCGGCCTGTTCACCGAGAACAAGTACAAGCTCGGGCACGCAATGATTCGCGCGAAGGAACAGCTTTATCAGGAATACCCGAGCTATACTGCGGACTACCGCGGATTCAACCTCTTGGGAGACCCTGACCTTGGTATCTGGACCGCCACACCGCGTATCCTTGAAGTCAGCCATCCACAAGAAATCCTGCCCCAGCCTCAGCAGATTCAGGTAACAGTACGCAGTAAGCTCACGCCAATTGCTAACGCCCTGGTGTGTGCCTCGATGGGTTCGGCTGTCTATACCTATGGCTACACCAACAGCTCTGGCGAAGTGACCCTGAGTGTAAGCCCAAGTGACACCGGTTCAATGCGTCTGGTTGTGACTGGACAGAACTGCTATCCGTACGATGGCACGATTCACGTCGTCACGCAGGTCGGGCTTGCTGAGCACCCCCCGGTACCAGCCTGTTCGCCGAAGCTCTCAGCCACACCGTCTGCTTTCCTTTATGAGACCAGGCTGTCATGGCCGCCAGTACGAGATGCTGGACTAACCGTCGCAATCCACGACGCCTGTGGTCGCTTGGTTCGTACGCTATCCGGGTCTGGCAGCTCGGCGGTGTGGGATGGATGCGACCAAGACGGCCGAAGGCTCGGACCCGGAGTTTACGTCTGCACACTCCTGGCCCAGAGCACAACCAGCCTGTCCCGAACGAGCGTAACGAAACTCAAGTAGCAGAGGACTACAACTATTGCCCCTCGCCCGAATCCGGGTGAGGGGTTTGTTTCGGGCTCGCAGATTGCCGCGCTCCGACTGTCACCAGCTCACAGATGGCTGCGTACCGCTTTGGTCCGATGCCTGACACCTGCCGAAGTTCTCTCACACTTCGGAATCTTCCATGCTGCTGCCGGTAACTGATGATGCGCCGGGCCAGCTCAGGCCCGATACCAGGTAAAGCTTCCAGCTCGTACTGCCGGGCCTGGTTCAAGTCAATAAGTGCCGGCTCGGTACCCGTCGTGTCAACCGGATTCTCAACGACAATAGGCGAGGCAGCCTGCTGTCGGGCAAGCCGTATCCGGCGATAGGCAGTCATGCCGGCACCAACAAGGAACGTGGCAGTCAAGAACAGCAGTACAACTCTCTCCCTCGGATTCATCTCGGCCGATTTCTCGCATTGCGTCCGAACATTGCCACTCCCAATCTGCCCGGCAAAACCCGCACTAAAACCGAAATAGAACCCAAAAATCTACGTCGGTCGCTCTTGTGGTGGTTCCAGAAAGTCCCTTAGTAAAGCTGTATCCGAAGTTCGAACCAGCCTCGATCGTCCGGGAGAAACTGTATGAACCTGCGAGTCTGGTGGAGTACGCGTTGTCGTGCTGCTGAGGCACCGGGACGCCCGGTATACCACCTATCCACTGAGTTGTACTCCGCCGGGTCTGTGAGTACTTGAAAGACCACGTCAGCCTCAGGTCGGATGAAAACTTGACTTTCCTCAACCCCGGCAACTTGAGCCCTTGCGGCGCGGAGAACGAGTAAGAGAGCGACAGGTCTCCCCCTCGGCTGTCCATACCAGTCACGCTCCGGTTGTCGCCGGTCTCGCTCAGAAAGTTCGTAGCCGAAGACGTTGAGTAGTTCGCGGAAAACGTTGTCGATACGCGCTTCTGCCAGGTCGTCGTCCAGGAAACCAGTGGACTGAAATCGTACGTCCGGCTGGTACGCCGACCGTACATCGCCAGCGTGTCTCCGGACAGCTCGCCAGCCAAAGAGGAATTACGCCGGTACTTCCCCGAAAGTCTGGAGTCGGTGGCGAGTTTGGGAAACAGGCGGTGCACGCCGCTTAATGAAAGGTCAAGGTCGGGCCAGCTTATGCTTTGGTCAAACGTGGTAGTAAAGATATTGGCATCCCAGCCCCGGGACCAATCATAAGCGAATCCGGCTCGGAGCTGGCCGACCTTTGCGCCCGACGACAACCTAAAAGAGTTGTCCGCTTCCCGGTTAATACTCGATGGCCGGCCTGTGTCGCTGAAGGCAAAGCTGTTTGAGAATCCAAGCCGGTAATGCCAAGGTGCGTAGTCCGAGACTCGAATTAACTCGCTGGAACGGTCTATCGAGTAGTCAACGTCAACCGCATCAATAAACCGGGAAAGACCGCCCAGTGTCCGACGCAGCGCAGCCAACGCGGACCGGACCGTGTCCTTCTGCTCTGGTGCTCGCTCTTCCAGTCTACTCAGTAGTTCGGGCAGGTCCAGAGACGCGCTCAACTCTACTTCACCTGAGTTGCCCATGTTACGGAAACTGGCATACACACTGTCAGCCTTCGGCCTTTCGTCCGAGTATTCGCCATCAAAGCTCACCGACGGTGTCAGAACATCGCCCAGCTCGATCGAGTAGCTGGCGCTGAAGTTCTCATCGTGACCCGCCTCGCTTCCAATCGGCAGGAACCACAGCGTCTCCGGCCGGGCAACAAGCATGTCGCGTTCCGAGCTAGTACCGTATTCGAAATCCAGGTCTTCAAGTGGCGAATATTCAACCGAAAAGTCTGAGTTCAGACCGTGGCTCCGGAGCCGCTCGAACCGGAATGAGTCTGTGACCGTCTGT
>JBDRUN010000059.1 GCA_039801365.1 candidate division WOR-3 bacterium | reverse complement strand
ATTGGTCGGGTCGTACTGATCCGACATCCAACGCCGGGGCGGGACAAACCCGCCCCGGCCTGCTATTGTCTGGACGTATACCTAACTGCTGACGCTGTTTTCTCATGCGACCTGCGGCAGTGCAGAAACCAATTTTGACACCAATCGCGTAACCCTGCGCAAGTCAAACAGTTGCAAGGGGCGGGGCTGTAGATGTTGTCCGGGCACTCAGCCGGCAGATGGAGTACCAGACAGCTTGGGGGACTGTCCCGGGGACAGTCCCCCAGGTGGACTCAGGGACAGCCCCGGGGGTGAACTCTGTATCTACCCAAGAGTTTGTCGCTCAAGTAGTTAGCCGGGTGACCTGGCGGTAAATCCGGGTATATGTAGCGGTAGTTATCCTGGTAACCGCCCTTGGGGTTGATAGGGTATTGAACCCGCAGTTTGAACCGGGGTAATACCGGTCGCCTACCTGCCGGCTTGTCTGCAGGTCAGTCCGATGCTTTGCCCCCGGGCTTTACCGGTGGTCAAGTTGGCGACTTGGCCTTGGGGTAGCCGCTGGGGAGCTACTATCGAAAGCTGTGGAAAAAGATGAAGCGGCGTCTACAATTATTTGTATGCAGTTCAAACCGGGCGAAAGCCCAAGAAATGAGACACCGCTATGTCAGAGTATCAGAAAAGGCAGGACGACGCAAGAAGAAGACAGGAACGCAAGGAGCAACGGGCGATGCGCCAGCTGAGACACAAGCTGCGCCAAGACTCGGCCAGCCTGTTGGACAAGGAGGCGTTAGAAGGTGCTCAAGAGAAGATACAAAATACATTGGACGGGGAACAGGAGACGTTTGTGGAGCGCGCCAAGTACGAGCGGGTAAGCGAATAACTTTTCCGAGGTTATCGCAACGGCCATGGCAAGCCGCGGCAGGTCCATTTTAGCAGCGGCAAGCGCACAAGGACTTGGTGTGTATCTATGATGCTGCGAGCAAAGCTGAGGCGGTGATCTGGATTGTGTACTTTGCCGACCACTATCGGTTACATCCGCCGGCAGTGAAGTGTCTTCTGGAGAACCAGGATGATCTTCTGAGCTACTTTGACTTCCCCAAGGAACACTGGCGGCACCTAAAGACGAACGACCCGGTTGAGTCGGCGTTTGCACCGGTGAGGAGCCGGGTGAAGCGGCTGATCCGCTACTGGTCAGCGTTCGGACTGATATACAGGCCTCTGACTGAACAGGAGACGCGCTGGTTCCGGCTCACACCGCCGTATCTGTTCGCGGCAGTGATTACTGGAGGCCAAGTACCGTGATGGTGTCGAGGTCAAATCAGCGTAAACCACTACCACACCGCCGAATCCATTTCCACAGAATTTGACAAAACCTTGTCGGCAACTACCCTCTGGTCATGCGCGTCGTTCCTTATGATGAACTCCGCAATCCGGATGGATTCCTGCAACTCATGGCGGCAACGTTCTGGTGGACTGCGCACCCGAACCGTATCGCCGAGATGCGGCAGAACGATGAACGCTTCCGCGACCCGTTCGGCTATGCGCTCGTCTGCGGCCGGACACCAGTCGGTTTTGTTGGCACCGCCGACATCCCGGTCCGGCTTGCCGACGGCAGCACCGAAAAAGCACTTGGCATCCACCACGTTGCAACCCTGCCGGACTACGCGCGACGCGGAATTGCGCTTCGACTGCTGGAGCACGTTGAAGATGAGTATCGCCAAAAGGGGTATCGTTTCTCGTTCCTGTTTACCAGCCGCACCCTTGTCGCATGGCATCTTTACCGCAAGATTGGGTACCAGGACCTGGCCTGTGGCAAGGTTGCGCCCCGCTGCCACAAACTCTTTGCAGGGCAAAAGAAAGCCCCCAAAATCAGGCACCCTAAACCGAACTACCGGCTGGTGGAGAAACTGCACGAAGAGCTTACCCGGACCCGGTGCGGATTTGCCGTGCGCAACCCTGGTTGGCTTAAAGCCTTGGAAAAGACCTGGAAGCCGGGACCGGGATTTGTGGTCGCGTGCCGTGACGGGTACGCGCTTGTCGAAGATTTTCGGGGCGCACTTTGGATTGACGAAATCCTGTGCCGAGACCAGAGAGCCTACCTTCGCATCCTTGCACGACTCCTGCGGCGCAAACCCGGTGTGCTCATTGACACTGCAGTCTGGGACCCGGTGCTGCGAAACATCTACCGCCGGCAGGGCTTTCGGTTTTGGCATCGCACATACGGCACACTGATGGCAAAGTCGCTGGTTCCGACCATCTCAATTCACACCGCCTTCGGCCCCAGGTTCTACTGGACCGTAGCTGACCAGTTCTAACCCGCTCGGACAATCTGGACACTGTCTGCAGCTCGACGCAAATTATCGTGCCGAACTTGGTCTCAGCATTCACTCCATCCTGTAATGTTCGGCTCGAACTTTCGTAAGCCTGGCCGTTACGAGCATGACAAAACAGTCAAGAAACACCTCTGGTAACCCGGCAACAAACGACCCTGCCTTGTACCCGAAAAGCCGGTCCTGAGACTGCTCGGACTGTAGTTCCAGGAGCCGAACAACACGACTCTAGTGCTAGCCTATTTGGAAGCCTGGCTATCGGTGCCTGGCAATCTGCCAAGCCAAGTGCTGGCCACTAGGCGGCCTCCTGGTCACCCCCAGCATCGGAATTACAGCTTTCCCGGCGACTTCCTACCTGGGTTCTGAGCGTTGGCCCAAGAGCTCTAATTGGTTGAAGCTGTGCAATTGCGGTTTTCGCGATACCGGTGACGTAGCTGAAAGCCCGCAGTCAAAGTGGAACTACGATGAACCCCGAATGCAATACGGCTGCTGGTGGCCTGCGGCTAGTCAGTCACGACGACCCGCACGCCCGGTCTGGCAGGTCCTGATACCGGCCGTACAAGGTACACCCCGGCTCTGATATTGGCAGGGTTCCAGACCGCTTCTCCTGCCCAGCCGTTTCCGACCACGGGCAGCCGTTCAAGCGTACGGCCCGTTATGTCGCACACAGCCAGCTCTCCAGACACGACCCCATTGACCAGGACGCGGAAGGGAGGACGACCCACGCTTGGCCGCACTTCGAAGAGTGGCGGTTGGCTGACCGGCAATTTCGGCTCGGTAACTGCGGTCGGCACGAAGCCGATTCGGGCGTGGTAAGCCATCACATTGTCCACGGTACCGTACTGGGCTTCGTCGTCGTTGTACGCAAACAGCCTCCGGTTCGTACCGTTCGGATTGCGCCAGAACGTAACCGTCTGACCCGCATCCCCGCGCCAGGCAATCTCAAGAAGCAGGTTGTCGGTGTTGTTATAATTGAACCCGGCCGGGAAGTAGTACCAAGTGCCGTTCGAGCCTGTGCCTACAAGCAACGAATCAACGTCGAGGATGGTCTGGGGTGTGTTGCCGCTGTAGTTCGCGGCAAATTCTGACCCAAGTTGGCTCACCGACGTATGGCACAGTTTCACCCGCACTTTGTAGAACCACGCCGGTGCGGCCTCGGTCGAGCTCAGGCAGAACGCAACAATGGTACCCGCCTGGTTGATCTCACTCTGCAGGTACAGAGCCTGAAACCGCATTGCGTCGTAATTGGACCCCCAGAACGGTATCGAGTTCTTGACGTAGGGTGAGCCAACCGTGACCCAGGTGGTGTCTGCCAGAACCGGAGCGACAAGGACCGTAGCCGCAATCAGGACGGCCAGTATTCTCATCGGCACTCCTTTTATACTAACACTACATGCCTGCCCGCCCAGAGTCAAGAAAATGCCAGGTTTCCGTACCTAGGCTTGACATCTAGCCAGACCGGGCTACGTTGTTATGAACTGCGGAACGGCAAACGCGGATCCAAGTAACTGGTGAGATGCGCACCGGCCCGGAGCTTCTAAGAAGGCAAGACCCGACCATCCAGTTTACCGGGACGCCGATTACTTCTGGCTGCCGCCTATCTTACCTGCAGGTACGAGGTTCGCAAACGAACAGAGGAGTAATACTGTGAAGAATCTGCTTACGGTCATCTGTCTTATGCTTGTCTCGGCGGCGCCGGGATTCATTCCTGGCCCGGAGCAATATGAAACAAAGTGGCTCCTTCCACGCTCCGACCGTCCTGAAACCGATGCGGAGTCCACTCATGACTACGATGCCCGGTTCTACCGGATTGACCTCAACCTGCCGATGACTTCAGGTGCGATGACTGCACACTGCGGCATCTGGCTCGCAAGCGAAGTCCCCTCACTTGACAGCGCGGTATTCAACTTCACACGGCTCGTGTGTGACTCGGTACGCCGAGCGGCAAGAATCCAGGCATTTCGCACCACGTACACGAACCTCATCGTTTACCTGGACCCGGCGATTCCACAGGGTGATTCGGCCTACATCGAAATTTACTATCACCGCAACGCCGGCACTCAAAACCAGGGTTTCTATTTCTACCTCGAGGGCTCGGGCCAGGGTCGCAACCACACAGTGTGCTACTCAATGACCCAACCTGAAGACGCGCGTGCCTGGTTTCCCTGCTGGGACTATCCTTGGGACAAAGCCGAGCAGGGCTGTCAGGTAAACATCACCCTGCCCGATTCGTTCCGTGTCTGCGCCAACGGTCTGCTCGACAGCGTTTCTTCAAACACCGACGGTACCAGGACCTGGTGGTGGACTCACCGCTACCCGATTCCCACCTATCTTATCAACTTCGCGGCAAGCATCTTCAAAGAAATCACCCAGTGGTTTCACTATACGCCGACTGACTCGATGATCATCCGGCACTGGGTCTGGCCCGAGGATTCGGTCCAGGCAATGACCGCGTTCGTCAACGTACCGGACATGGTCGCGTTCTATTCAGACTCAACACGGTTCGGCATCTACCCATTCCTTCAGGAAAAGTACGGTCAGGTTGCAGTCTATCCATTTAGTTTCGGTGGAATGGAACATCAGACCATGACCACTATCCATCGCAACTGGATTCTCTATGCCGACGAATCCGGCATCGCGCACGAACTCGCCCACATGTGGTTTGGCGACTGCGTCACCTGCTTCACCTGGGCCGATATCTGGCTCAACGAAGGTTCAGCCAGCTACCTGGACCCACTATGGTTCTATCACCACTATGGCCGGCAATCGTTTCTCGATGCAATGGAAGACTATCGCCAGTACTTCTTCCGGGCCGACTCGCTTGACCGCCACCCGATTTACAACCCCGGCATGGCACGGCTGTTCGACTGGGGCCACACCTACTGCAAAGCTGCGTGGGTGAACCACATGACGCGGTACGTGGAAGGCGATACGAACTTTGAGAAACCGGGAATCTGGTTTGCGGCCGAGCGGGCCTGGCGCGACAGCTTTGCCTACGGCAACGGAACAACTGAAGACCGCAAGCGCATCCACGAGCAACTGACCGGGCTTGAGCTTGACTGGTTCTACAACGAATGGGTATATCAGGCCGGATTCCCGAACTACTCAGTCAACTGGTACGGCCGCCGGTCTAATGACCTATGGGAGATTGTCATTGACGTAGGCCAGACCAACGGCAGCCAGGCGCCGGCCTGCTTCCATATGCCGGTCGAGGCGCTTGTGAGCATCGCCGGCGGCTCAGACACGCTGCTGCACTGGGACATCACAACCAATCCCCAGCGCAACGTCTTCACCCTATCTGGTGAGCCAACTGCGCTTGATTTCAACCCCGGCAAGTGGATTCTGGAAAAGCACAGTGTAACATCCGGCGTCGAAAACGAAATTGCACCGGGCGCTCCGGTCGCCAGCCCAACACTCTACCCGGTTCTGCCTAACCCAGCGCGCACGACCGCCATTGTCCGGCTCGGCTTGCCCCGTCCGGGACCGGCTGTCATCCGTCTGTATGACGCTGCGGGCCGTTGCGTCCGGCACTTGGTGTTCAATATTCAACATTCTGTTCTCAGCGTTCCGCTTGCCGTGAACGACTTCGCAAACGGCGTCTATCTCGTCGAACTCAGTGCCGACGGCATTACCGACATCAAGAAGCTCGTTGTCCAAAGGTAGACGGTGAACAACATCCGCACGGCGGTTGCTCTCTTGCTGGCGGTTACCTTCGGCGCCGCGCTGGCAACCGAAGCCGCGTTCCTTCCTGCCGGCAACGAAATCACGAAACTGCGCGATGAGTTCTCCCGCCACTACTCGAACGGCGACAGCAGCTACACGGCCATTATAGCCGCTATGCCCATCAGCGAGCGTTCGGGTGACGGGTGGCTGCCGAACGACGCCGAGTACACGGTCGGCACTGACAGCCTGCCTTACTCGACCGGAACCTGCACTCGCGACGACGTGAACGACCTCTACGGCAAGTCGGACAACACAGTCAAGGTCGAGCACATTATCGGAGCCGGGATTCCACCGGCCGAGACAACAAGGTGCGGCTGGTTCAAGTTCCGGACGACCTCGATACCGGATTCTGCGACCATTCTGCGCGCGAGAATCCGCTATCTGGTGCACTACTGGGAGTTCAGCTTCGACTTCAGGTTCACCGCGGTCAACGTCGACCCAGTTTCGACCGGCGCCCGAGACCTGTTTTTTGCCATCGAAAACGGCGCCATCTGCGCCGATGTGCCGATGGGCCGGCTGTGGGACACGATCGAACTCAACGTGACCGGAACATCCCACATCAAGAACACACTCGGCCAGAACTGGGTGGCGTTCGGGCTCTGGGGCTACGACTGGTCGCACGTGCTGACCGAGAAAGCCTGGATTATCGGCTGGAACACAAGCCCGCGCTCCGATTCGCCATGGCTTGATATCAACTACTCTCTCACCGGAAGTACAGAGAAAGTCGAACCAGCCCTGTCCTGGCCGCGGATGGAAATCGTTCCAAATCCGGCCAAGGGTGCCTTCGTGACGGTTCACATCTGGTTCGTTCGTTGTTCACCGGTCGGTACTCAGCGTTCTTTGCTGCGCGTCTTCGACACCGCTGGCTGCTGCGTCCTCGCCCGTCATCTGGCTATCAACCATGATAATCTGGTCATTCCACTCGACATTGGAGAATTGAGCGCCGGTATCTACATCGTCAGACTTGATACGGACAGAATGACTGCTGTCCAGAAGCTTGTTGTGCAGCAATAGGAGACCCAACTTGTTGGCCAGTTCAGCTGCGCGGTCGGTTATTCGTAACGCAGGGCTTCAATAGGATTCAGCCGGGCGGCGCGGGATGCTGGGTAAATCCCGAAGAATATGCCGACCCCGGCTGAGAAGCCGAAACCCAGAAGTATCGTCCAGAGCGGTGCCGCAGCCTTGAGGTGACCAACTGCGGCGGCAAGTTGCGCGATTCCCAGACCGAGTATGACGCCGATGGCGCCGCCGATTACCGCAAGCATCACTGATTCCAGAAGAAACTGCCAGAGGATGGTACGGTTCGTCGCACCCAAAGCTTTGCGCAGGCCAATCTCCCGCGTGCGCTCAGTAACTGCGACGAGCATGATGTTCATGATACCGATGCCACCGACCAAGAGCGAGATACCGGCAACCGCAACCATCACGATGATCGCGACCCGAGTAATGTTCTGGTAGATTTCGCGCAGGGTGTCCTGGGTGTTGATACCGAAGTCATCCGGCTTGTCGTAACCCAGACCATGCCGCCGGCGCATTAGTTCCCGTATCTGATCAACCGCGCGTTCTATCGTTACTCCGCGGCGGGGCGCAGCTTCGATTGAGATTCCTGCGAACATCCGGCTTCGGCGGTCGCGCGGCATCGGGAAGTGCTTTTGGAAAGTTGAGAAAGGAATGATGATGACATTGTCCTGGCTCTGCCCCATGAAGGTGCCCTTGCGCTTGAGGACACCGATGATGGTGAAGGGCTTTCCCTCGACCGTCAATCGCCTGCCGACCGGGTCGGTCTCACCGAAAAGGTCATCAGCGACCTGACCACCGATAAGACATACCGCACGCTTGCGTAAGCTATCGTCTGAAGAAATGAAGCGGCCGGTTTCGACGTTGACATTGGATGTAACAGCGTAGCCGGGCGACGCGCCGGTCAAATCAACGTTTGTGGCCTTGTTGCCGCGCCAAGTAATCCGGCTGACCGTGCGGGAGCGCACCGGCGAGACCCGGTCAATGCCAGGTAGGCGGGCAATGGCTTCGGCATCATCAACGGTCAGGTCGGGTCGGCGACTGATGTCGTCGAAGTCAATCCGACCCATGCCCCAGGCGAACTTCTGTACGTAGATAGTATTCGAGCCGAGTGAAGATATCTGACGCTCCACTTCACGGTTCATGCCCTGGATGAGCGAGATAATCGAGATGACGGTCATTACGCCGATGATGATCCCCAGCGCGGTAAGAAATGAGCGCATCCGGTGGGTACGGAATGTTTCAACCGAAAGCTTCAGGAGTTCGAGGAACACCGGCTAGCTCGTAATCTTTCCGTCCACCATCCTGAGGATACGGCGGGCATGGGCTGCGACCTCACGGTCATGGGTGACAAGGATAACCGTGTTACCCTTGCGTGCGACGTCGTCGAGCAAAGCCATCACTTCCTGTCCGGTGCGAGAATCAAGGTTGCCAGTTGGTTCATCAGCGAGTAAGAGCGACGGCCGGTTGGCCAGTGCACGGGCCAAAGCGACGCGCTGCATCTCGCCGCCGGATAGTTCGTTAGAGCGGTGGTTCATCCTTTCTGCCAGGCCGACCATGGTAAGTAACTCGCGACTGCGTTCGGCCCGCTCACGGAAGGGAATGCCGGCGTAAACCATCGGAAGCTGAACGTTATCGCGCGCGGTGAGCCTAGGGAGAAGGTTAAAATTCTGGAACACGAACCCAATCTGTCGGTTGCGGAGCCGGGCCAGTCCGAGGTCATCCATAGTTGTGACATCGGTGCCAGCAAGCCAGTACTTTCCCGCGGTCGGCGTATCAAGGCAGCCGAGTAGGTGCATCAAGGTGGACTTACCGGAGCCGGAAGGTCCCATCAGGGCGACATACTCGCCCTGCTCGATTTCTAGTGTAATACCTTGGAGCGCACAGACCTCGATCTTACCGGTGCGGTAGGTCTTGGTGAGGTTTTCGGTCCTAATGAGAGCCATGATGCTCACACACCATGCATCATTCGGCCCTGGTTAGCGGGTTCCTTCAGACTTCTTGTTCTCGGTAAATGTCGGACCTGCTGCCACCCTGCTCGGTGTCACGCGCCGGCCTTCCTTGAGTTTCGCCAACACCTTGTACGGACCGGTGACGACCTGGTCACCCGGCTTCAAGCCTTCGGTCACCTCAACCTCTGTATCGCTGGCCTTGCCGGTTCTTATGACTTGTAGCTTCGCCTTACCATCTTCGATAAGATAGACAGTTTCCTGCTCCCGGCCTTCAACCTCGCGCCGGCCCACGGCCTGAAGCGGTATGACTAGGACGCTATCGAGCGACGCGGTGGTGATTTCGGCTGAGACCGACATACCGGGCCGCAGTACCGGCGAGACTGACTCCAGAGTGACAATGACTTCAAAGTCTGTTCCTTGGGTCTCGGTTGACAGCAGGCTTGTCGTGGGCATGTAGCCGATTTTCGTGACCTGGCCAGCAAAGGCGGTGTCAGGCAAGGCATCCACTTCGACTCTGACTGGCTGGCCGAGTGCGAGTGACACAACGTCGGTCTCGTCAACGTCAATTCTGGCTTCCATTCTTGACATGTCGGCAAGCACCATGATGACTGTACCGGGGTTATTCATTGTACCGAGCATCACCGTCTCGCCCTGTTTGACGTTGAGCTGAACAACAGTACCGGAGATAGGAGCGCGGAGCGAAGTCTTGGCAAGCTGGTCCTCGGCCTGTTCGTACTGAGCGCGGGCAGCCTCGTAGGAAGCCTTGGCGGCCTCATGCTGCTCGGCCGAAATAAGGCCGCGGGCATACAGACTTTCGATGCGGCCAAAGCTGGCCTGTGCCTGCTCAAAGCTGGAGCGGGCGAGCACGAGCTGGGCCTCATAGGTCTTCCGGTCAAGTTCAAGCAGGAGGTCCCCTTTTTCAACCCAGTCGCCCTCCTCGACAAGCAGACGGTTGACCGTGCCCATCACTTGGGCCTGCAGGTTTACCTGACTCTGGGCACGTAACTTGCCGGTGGCAGAAACGACCGACACAATTGAGCCGTACTTGACGGTCTCGGCCGTGACCGATTCCGACGGTGCCGGACGCTTGAGGTTGAGGACAACAACGAGGGCAAGAACAACAGCGGCACCGATGGCAATCAGCAGGGTACGGGTACGAGATTTCATCGCCTCTCCTTCCCCGGAAGTTCAATGCTTCCGAGTAGGTAGTTTACCTGAGCGGCCTGAATGTAGGTATCGCAGAGTGCACTCGTGTATGTTGCCTGGGCCTGGGCCATGTCAGCCTCAACGCCGGCCAGGTCGGCGAGCGAGAGCGAGCCAAGCCGGTACTGTTCCTGCGCGAGCGCATAGAGTTCCTGATGGAGCTTTAGATTCGATGCCGCGTGCGCGTAGGTCTGCTTTGCTTCCTGATACGACAAAATTGCTGCTGTTGCGGTAGAGTTGAGCGTAAGTGCGGCCGAGCGCGCCGCGGCCCGGGTTCGGCGCGACTCATTTACCGCGTCCACGAGATCGAGGACATAGGACTTCAGGTCAAGCAGAGGAAACGAAAACCGGAGACCGTAAGACACCTGGTCGTGGTCGCGCCAGCGAGCAACACTTGAAGGAAACTGTCTGTCAGCGTATTCTGACGTCCAGTAAGCCGAGACTGATGGCAGGACCCTTGCTGCCTTGCCCCAACTGGTAATTCGGGCCGCGGCCGCTGCGCTGGTAGCAAGCTTCAGACCCGGGTTCTTCCGCCTGATCTCCACGAGCATGCTTTCGGGCCGGCTGATATCAAGGTCGGACGGCTCGGTGAGTTCGTCCGACAGCCGAATCGTAACCCCGGGCTCGATGTTGACCATGGCCTTGAAAGTCTCGGCAGCCACCGCAAGGCCCTTTTCCGCCTCAAGCCTTGCCAGCACTGCCTGGGACTCAAGCACCTGAGCGCGCATCGCATCTACTTTCGACACGGCGTTCAGCCGCTCCCTTTCCCGTACCAGGCGAAGGTTTTCTTGGGCCCGACGCAGCGCGGCATCCGCCGCGTCGGCCAGCAGCCGGGCCCGAAGCAGTTCGAGGTATGCCTTCGTGACGTCGTAGATGAGCCGCGCCTGTTTGTCGTGGGCATCGGTTGCGTAGTAGCCTGAGTACACGACCGAGCCGGCCAAGGCCGTGAATACTGACGGGTCGAACACAACTTGGCTCAAGGTAAGACTCCCGGTCCAGCCGGTGCTGGGCAAGTCAGGAAGGTGGCCTTGGTCAAGGTCGAGCTTGGCATAGCCGACCGTCCCGGAAACAGTCGGCAGGAGTCCGCTCACGCTGCGGGCTAAACTTGAGGCGGACTGAGTTTGACTGACACTCACCTGGGTTCGGACCGGACTCTGCCGGAGCGCGAGCTCCAGCGCCTGGCCGAGCGTAAGCTCGACCGTGTCCGGACCAGTGGCAAGCACAAGAACAAACAAGAAAGCCGACATCGTCTAGCGCGGACCGCCGCCGATGATGGCGAGCACGCCGAATATGACGGTGAGTGCGAACCAGACTGCGAAAACCAGCCAATAGGACTTCGTACCCTTAATGTCATAGACGACCTTCAGGCCAAGACCAGTTAGGATTAGCTGCCAGATGGCAAAGATGTCAAGGCGGCCCAGAATGACGGCCAGAAACCCGGTTTTGACGTTCGGTACGACGACAAGCAGACTGGTCGTGACCTCAGACGAACGCTTGAGCAGGATAAGCAGGATGCGTACGAACGCACCTGGGAGCCAGACCAGGCTCGCGTGGGTTACGACTGAGAGTGTGCGCTGGTAGTTGCCGCCTCCACCCACAAGCGGCAGACACAGGTTGTAGACGAACGCAAGGAAGAACACAGCGATGAGCTGGGTCACGAGTGACGAGATGAGCGGCAGGCCGGTGCGTAGCAGCGAGTTGGAGTAGAAACGTTCCATCCCCTCGACTGCCTTCTCAATCTGATCCGGGGGCATGCCGCGTGCCTGCATTCGTTCCACAGCCTGTTCCTTCTGCGCCTGCCAGTCAATGTACTGGGTTGAAACCGCCGTCGCAACCAGATTGGCAACAACGCTGACGACAAGTGGCAGGAGCCAGACCGGTCTCTCCTTGAGCCGTGCGAATACCGCACTCGGTGACGCGTAAACTCCTAACATCATGCCTCCTTAGTGTGCGACGCTCATGCTCGATGGACTATGCTCGACGTACCTCAACACCCAGCCGCCAAGATAGCAGAACAAGCGCGAAGGCGTGGTGTCCCGTATCCGGCAGATTGCGCGCGGCGTGGTACGTAGTTCGTCCTTAGGTCACCGCTTTGGCAACCTGGTTAGGCGGCCAGTGTGCTGGGCATCGTGCCGATACTGGGGCCAAAGCGAACGCGCCGGCGGACCGTCACCCTCAAACGCGTACAGGCCACCGTCCCACGAACCGACGTAGACCGTTCCGTCCGGGCCGATGACCGGAGAAGAAGTGTAGTAGAGGTCCTTCTCTTCCATCGCCACTTCGTACCGCCAGACCCGGCGTCCGGTTGCACTTACTGCATAGACAAATCCGTCGTCAGGCAGAAAGTAGAGTGTCCGGTTTGAGCTGATGGCCGGAGTAGAGATGAGGTAGTCATCCACTTCATAGACAAGTCGTGCGACATCGCCTGGTGCCTTGCGGAAGAGGTAGTATCCGTCCGAACCGACGTAGAGCGTATCACCCGGTGCAATGACGACTTCGGTCTTGATTTCGTCTTCGTCCGGAACCGGCGCACACCAGCGCTGCCTGCCGTCCGGGCCAATGCAGTAGATGCGACCGTCTTCGTTGCCAACATAGACGTTGCCGGCCAGGTCCGGAACTGCTCCTGCGAAGAAGTAGTCGCCGTTCGGCGTACCAAATGCCCAGCGTCGCCGGCCACGAGAGTCAAGACAGTACACTGAATCAGAGGTAATGTAGATAAGACCATTGACGCCGATTGTCGGTGACGACGAAATCTCATCGCCAGTCTTGTATCGCCAGCGGACCTGGCCTCGGCTTGACAGCGCGTACAGCGTACCGGCGTCGCCACCAATGTATAGGTTACCCTTCGGATCGACAGCTGGCGCTGTATATAGTTCATCACCGAGGAAAGTTTTCCAGCGCAGTTTGCCCTGGATATCGAAGCAGTAGAGACTTGAGTCCATTGACGGCACATAGACATTGTCTCGGAAGATGGCGGCCGCGGCATAGATTGCGTCCTTTGCCTGATAGCTCCAGCGCAACTGGCCTTTGGGGTCAATGGAGTAGAACCAACCGTCCTCATCGCCGACATACACGTTGCCATTGTCGTCGAGGGTCGGCGAGGCGACAATTGGCTCGAATGTTGGGAATACCCACTTCAGCACCGGATCGGTTACATGCACGACGAGCGGCTTGCTCCAGTCTGAGACTCGACCTTCAGGGTCACGGGCCCTTACCCGGACTTCGAAGTCACCGTAGCGACGATAACGGTGGTAGCGGGTGTAATCGGTTCTACTGGGCTGAGTCCAGTCAAGTGTTTCGCCGTCACCCCAGTCAACTTGGTAGCAGAGTGGAAGCTGGGCGCCTTCAGGCGGGAACATTGTCAGTTCGGTATCAGTCAGTGTATCGGCACGGATCGGCAGAACCAAGGAGTCAGGCGGCGGTACAATGCTAATGCCGAGCAGTAAGGCAAACGCAACGTACGCTATCATGACCAAACCTCCGTTCGAGTATACCGACGACAGCCAACCGTAGAGCGATGCTTTTTCGCCAACTGTTCTGCTTTTTGATTGACCGTCGGAAAATTGGCATTCGTCATGGCGTTCATAATCCTGTCTGACGCTAAGTGCTTGTCAACAGTTTCAGCCGACAAGTATTCTCCGAGCTAAGGCCACGTCTTCGGCAATCCGGTCGGCGAGTGCTGACAGGTCGGAGAATTTCCTTTCCGGCCGGAGCCGCTCAACAAAACGCACCGCAGCAGCAAGCGGAGGCATCTCAAGCTTCTCGTCAAGCAAGTGCACTTCAATCGAGCGCTTCTCACCGCCGAATGTAGGACGGTGACCAATATTCATGACCGCAGGTTGAATGCGGCCTTCGATATCCGCCCAGACGGCATAAACTCCGTCGGCAGGGACGAACTTCTCTCGATCCTGAACTTGGATGTTCAGAGTGGGGAATCCAAGCCGACGGCCGGTACCATGGCCGGGTACGACTCGACCAGCGATCGAATAAGGCCGGCCAAGGAGCAGAGCGGCGCGGCGCACATGACCAAGAAGCAGATGTTCGCGGATGACGGTGCTTCGTACCGGCACGCCGTCAAGGAGAAACTCCGGTACAACCTCAAGCCGGACGCGGGCGGCTTCAAGTAACCGGGAAAGAAGCTCAATATTGCCCTTACGTGCGCGGCCGAAACGATGGTCGTGGCCAACAACAACTGCAGCCGGGCTCAGCGGAAACAGGTGCTTGTGGACAAACACGTCCGGCTCCTCGGCCTGTACCGTCGAGTCAAACCGTACTACGTGCACGGTCGCGATTCCCAGCTCCAAAAATAGCGCCGCTTTCTCGGCCAATGGCGTAAGCACGAAAGTGAAGTCCGGGTGGACGAGCTGGGCTGGTAGCGGATCAAACGTAAGCACCGCAGTGGTCGCCCCGAATTGCTCCGCAAGTTTCATGGTGCGGGAAAGTATCTGTCGATGCCCGAGATGCACGCCGTCAAAACTGCCCACCGCGACGACCGGCCCGACTTTGTCACTCTGCATATATTACGCGCAGGGGTCTTAGTTTCTGGTCACGCACCGCTACAAGACACAAGAATCTCTGTTCGGAAGTGAGGGCGAGTGCGTGCTCGACATCAGGTGCTGTCTGGAACTCGACCATCTGACCTTGCAGTAGGCTGTGGGCCTGAACCTCGGATAGATTCAAGCGAGGCAACTCTGGCAGGGCATCCGGTATCGTCACAAGGTGGTGGACGATGGTTTCCGGGTCAGCCCGGTCGAGGCTTAGTGCCTGGTTGAGCGCGAACCGGCCCGAGCGGGTCCGCACGAGGCCGGAAAGCGTTGCGACCGTACCGGCTGCTCGGCCAAGGTCACGGGCCAAGGCGCGGATGTAGGTTCCGGATGAAACGACTGCGCGCAGATAAGCACGGGGCGGGTCCCAGTTGAGCAGTTCAAGGTCATGGAAGGTAACCGGGCGCGGTTTCGGCTCGACGGACCAGCCTCTTCGGGCCAGACGGTAGAGCGGCCGGCCGGCCTGCTTCAGAGCGGAAAATCGGGGAGGGACCTGACTCTGCACACCAAGGAAACGACGCAGAATCTCGCACAACACTTCTTTACTCAAGTCCGGTACCACAGCCTCGGCAATGATGCGTCCGGTCGTGTCATCAGTGTCGGTCTCCTTCCCAAACAGAACTTCGGCTTGGTATTCCTTATCGGTCGCCATCAGGAAGCGGCTCAGTTTTGTAGCCTCCCCAACCAGAATCAGGAGAACACCCGAGGCCATCGGGTCCAGGGTACCGGCATGGCCGATAGGTGTCGGTCCGATTATTCGGTGCAGCCGGCGGATGACATCGTAGGAAGAGAGGCCGGACGGTTTGTTCAAATTCAGTACACCACGCACGTGACGCTCTAGGCCTTACGCAATGCGTCCGATGCTGCGGCCCAGCGTGAGGAAAAGGGCGTCATTTCGGTTGGCCAGAATCGGCTCCTTCCGAAGCGGCTGAAGCAGCCGGCGGAACGTCGGGGAAAAGTTCGTGCAGGATGTCGCCGACCCGCTGTTCCTGCGCGAGGATGTCGTCCAGGGCCAGACGCAGCTCAGGAAGGTAACGCAGTTTGACCCGTGTGCCGAGTCGGCGGCGGATGAAGCCTGTGGCGTGCCGGAGGTGCGAGAGACTGGTCTCTTGCCTAGTTTTGTCGCCCATTATCGAAAGAAACACCACGGCATTCTTCAAGTCGCGTGTTACCCGGCAACGAGTAACCGTTACGAAACCGATGGCCGGGTCAGACAGCTCATTGAGGATTATTTCGGCGACAGCGTGCTTGATAGCGGCGGCAACGCGTTCCTCCCGGTGTTGCATAGTGGAGCAATTCTAGCGACGCGAGCGGCGCTGTAAAGTGAGGAACCGGGCCCTAGTGCCGATATAGAACTACAACAAAGAAGGCTGCACCTCTTGTATTTCCTGTCAGCTTTTGCGTCTAACAGGTATGAACAACTTTCACCCATTGGGTGAAGAGAGGAGCAGCCTTATGGACAACCAT
>JBDRUN010000058.1 GCA_039801365.1 candidate division WOR-3 bacterium | reverse complement strand
GACCAGGCCGAAGATTGCCAGGCAGCAGGAAGAGGCAACAAGTGCAGCGCTGAGTCAGGTGCTGCCTCAGGCCAGGACATTTCAGACCCAAGAGCACGATTCACTGTGGGTCGGCCTGGACGAGGCCGGCAGCAAGGTCGGTATTGTCATGCGGGTTGCGAGCCGAGGATATGGCGGGCCGGTTCCGGTTCTGGCCGGGGTTGATACCGCGGGCTGGATTGTCGGGATACGATTTGCCGGTGCGGCCGAGGGCCTCAAAGAGACACCGGGTCTTGGGCTCAAAGTTCTGGAACCGTGGTTTGGGCAGCAGTTTCTTGGTAAGACTACTTCGGAATTGAAACTCAGAAAAGACGGCGGTTCGATTGATGCGATCACCGGCGCCACGATAACAACCCGTGCGGTACTGAACGGTCTGAAACACGGGTTGGAGAAGTACGACTTCCGACCAGCCGGAGCCAGCGGAGCTGTTCCCGGGTTAGCGGTTCCTCAGGAGCCGAAGCCATGATGCCGAGCCGGCCGTCCCGCTGGTCCTATTTCACTGCCGGAATCATTCGGGAGAATCCGGTTCTGATTCTGATGATCGGCCTGTGTCCGACCCTGGCTACCAGTATTTCTGCCCGCGATGCATTGGGCATGGCCGCGGCGGTGACGTTTGTGCTGGTCGGGTCGAATGTGGTCGTGTCGCTAGTGCGCCGGCTCGTGCCCGATTCGGTCCGAATACCAATTTTTATTATCGTTATCTCCACTTTCGTTACGATCATTGACTACGTACTCCAAGCCTACCAGCCGGCGCTCTACCGTGTGCTCGGCGTCTTCGTGCCGCTGATTGTTGTCAACTGCATCATTCTTGGCCGGGCTGAGGCGTTTGCCTACGGCCATGGCGTATTCGATTCCCTGCTCGATGCGTTGGGCAAGTCGGCCGGGTATGCGCTCGTCATGTTCGTGATGGGCAGCCTGCGTGAGATTTTCGCCGCCGGCACCTGGTTCGGGATGCCGGTCACGCCTGATGCTTTCCGGGCTGCGCCGGTGCTATTCATGACCTTTCCGCCCGGTGCCTTCTTTCTCATCGGCGTGCTCAAGGCCCTGGTCAACAAACTGCAGCGAGAAGGGAGGCGTGGGTCATGAAGCTCAATCCAGCCCAGATTTTCATGGGGGCCTTTCTTGTCAACAACATTCTCCTAATGCGCTTCATCGGGCTGTGTCCGTTCTTCGGGGTTTCGACTTCGCTTAGTACTTCGGTCGGCATGTCGGCGGCGGTGCTTTTCGTCATGTTGCTTGCGGCGTGGGTTTCGTGGCTATTGTATCACGTCCTGCTTGCGCCGCTCGGCCTTGTGTTCTTGCGCACGGCGGTTTTCATCCTGGTTATTGCCGGCCTGGTTCAATTTGTCGAGATGGTTCTGAAAAAGTACGTCCGTGCGCTGTATTCGGCGATGGGCATCTATCTGCCGCTCATCACGACGAACTGCGCGATTCTGGCGGTGACATTCCTGAACATTGACTACCGGTTCAACCTGTTTCAGGCGACGGTATTTGCGCTTGGCACCGCAGCCGGGTTTGCGCTGGCAATCACCCTGTTTGCGGCAATCCGTGAGCGGCTTGAGGACGCGCCGGTCTCACCCTCGTTCGCCGGCTACCCGATCGCTTTCGTTGCCGCTTCACTTGTCTCACTAGCGTTTCTGGGGTTTGCGTCCCTGTTCGGGATTGCGTTGTAGGAGTTATTCTTGGATTTCGTTCTAGTTGCCAAAGCGGTTGCCGGCCTGGGTGGGCTCGGACTGGTGATTGCAGCGATTCTGGTCATCGCTTCGATGAAGCTGGCGGTAAAGGCGGATGAGCGCGAGGCCGCGGTTCGAGCCGCGCTGCCTGGGGCCAACTGCGGGGCATGCGGTTTTCCAGGCTGCGACGGCTATGCGGCGGCGGTGGCTGCTGGCAAGGCGGCAGTGAACGCCTGCACAGTTGGCGGTCCGGCAGTTGCGGCACGGATCGGCGAAATCATGGGCCAGGAAGCGGTTGCGGCCGAACCAATGGTCGCAGTTCTCGTCTGCCGGGGTGGCCGGGCTGAGGCGCCACGACGGTTCCGTTACGAAGGAACGTACAACTGCCGACAGGCCGCGCTCCTACTCGGTGGACCAAAGGCCTGCATCTACGGCTGTATCGGCATGGGCCACTGCGTTTCGGTGTGTCCGTTCAGTGCAATCAGGATTGGCGAAAACGGTCTGCCAGTAGTTGACGAGAAGCGCTGCACCGGCTGCGGCCGGTGCGTTCGCGAGTGTCCCAAGCAGACGCTTGCGCTCCTGCCCCGGTCTAAACTGGTATTCCTTGCTTGTGCCTCACACGACCGGGGCCGCCGGGTCAAGGAAGTGTGCCGGGTCGGCTGTATCGCCTGTGGCGTGTGCGTCAAGTCCTGTCCGGTAGGGGCGCTTACGCTTGTTGACAACCTACCAGTGATGGACTTTACCAAGTGCATTGACTGCGGTATCTGCGTGCACAAGTGCCCGACGAAGTCGTTTGTCGACCGCGCACCGGGCCGGCCTAAAGCCACAATAAACCCAAATTGCAACGGCTGCCAAGCCTGTATCAATGTGTGCCAGTTCAAGGCAATTGAGGGCGAAGCGGGAAAACAGCACCGCGTCATTGCCGAGCGGTGCATCGGCTGTGGCGAGTGTCGCAAGGTCTGCCCGGTCTCAGCGATTGACCTAGTTGGCGCACTGGGCCACTCGCGACGAGCAGCCTAGCGGTGCGGTACTCACCGCCCGACGGGCTTGACAGTGTCCACTCAGCACGGTAAGAATATCCTGCGGTCATGGTCAGCATAGTTGAGGTTCGAACCCCGGGCCAGCTTGAAGTTTTTCTTGACTTCCCTCGTAGGATATACGCAAATGACCACAACTGGGTGCCGCCGCTGAAGCAGGAAGTGAAGAAGCTGCTCGACTGTGAGCATCATCCGTTCTGGCAACACGCGCGCCGGACGCTGTTTCTAGCGGAGCGGAACGGTGAGATAGTTGGCCGCATCAGCGCCCAGGTGGACGACAACTACAACAACCTGTGGAACGAGAAGCTTGGCTCATTCGGTTTCTTCGAGACGGTCGAAGACCAGGAGGTTGCTGAGGTACTGCTTGGTGCGGCAACCGGCTGGGTGCGCAATCAGGGTATGAACATGATGCGGGGACCGATGAGTCCTTCTTCGAACGACGAATGGGGATTCCTGGTCCAGGGATTTGACCGGCCGCCGGTCATCATGATGCCTTACAACCCACCGTACTATCCGAGACTAGTCGAGGCCGCCGGCTTTTGCAAGGCCAAGGACCTGCTTGCCTTTATCAAGTACGCGACCACGCCGATGCCTGAACGGCTCGCCAATCTTGCCCGCAAACTGCGCGAGAACCCGCGTATCACAGTCCGGCCGGTCAACATGAAGGACCTGAAGCACGAGATGACAATCATCAAAGAGCTGTACAACGAGTCCTGGCAGAAAAACTGGGGGTTCTCGCCAATGACCGATGCTGAGATGGACTTGATGGCCGAGCAGCTCAAGGTGTTCGCTCAACCGGAGATGGTGCTTCTTGCCTTCTATGACGGCAAACCGGCCGGGCTTTCGATTACCCTGCCGGATATCAACCAGGTACTGAGCCACCTTGGCGGCAGGCTTGGCCTAGTTGGCAGCATCAGGTTCCTCTACTACCGGCGTCGGGTCAGTGGTGCCCGGGCGCTGGTCTTCGGGTTCAAGGCCGAGTACCGGCGGCTAGGTCTGCCGGTGCTACTGTTCTATGAGACCGAGCAGTTCATGCGCAAGAAAGGTTACCACTGGTGTGAGCTTTCCTGGAATCTAGAGGACAACCGCCTGATTAACGACTTCGACCGTGAACTCGGTGCCCGGGTTTACAAGCGCTACCGAGTTTTTGAGAAGGGCCTTTAGCTCAGCGTCCGTTGGTTACTCTGGCACGTTGCTATAGCGTGCAAACCGCAGGATAACGAGGAATTCCCGGAAGGCACCGAAGAACAGAAGCTGGCTTGCCATCCAGGAGCGGTGCACGGTCACTAATTGCTCCTTGTTGCCGGACAGGGCAAGGTACAATGAACGAAGCACCGCGTGGCCGATGACCCAGCCGCAGACTACGCCAAGACCCAGAGCGAACAGGTAATTGAAGCCGCCCATGTCGAACGCCAAGACCCGGTTCAGAAGATTGGCAAGCCAGATGCCGAGTGCAGCCGCAAGTACGAAGACACCGGCAAATGCGATAAATGGTTTGATACTGAGTGCACGCTCGGTCAAGTCGAAGAGCCGGCTCGCGGCGATGACCGCGGCAATGAGAAACACTGCTTCGTAGAATACTCTCGACAGGTCCTTGATGCCGCGTGTGAACTGGACTCCGCCGACACCGGCCACAAGCGCAATTGACAGCAGGTCAACCCAGTTGAATCTCATGGCTGTTCACACTGAAGACGGTCTTCACGCTTCAGGGGCAACTGCTTCGATTACCGGGCGTTTGAAGAACAGGATCGCCTTGGTGATGATGCCATCTTGGTTTGTGCCGTTTATTACGGAGACCAGTTCCCATCCCTGCGCGCCCAGTTCAGTGACGTACTGTTCGACGCCTTCCATCGAACTCCGAGCTTTGCTCTCGCCCGGCACCTGGACGCCCCAGCGTGCCATCAGTAGGACCGGGCTCATGTGAATGTCGATCCAGACGAACTTATATTCCCATTTCTTCAAGGGGTGCTCCTTTGGTTCATCTTAGTTCACGCTACGGCACCGGTCAAGCCGGGATAATGGTTCAGCGATCGCTTCCCTGGACGAATGGGTGCGGCTCCCGGTCGGCTTGACAGTGAAGAATGCCCGTCCTAGTATTCCCTGAGCGCACAGCCAATGCGTTTCAGAACCGGTCTGAGCTTCAGCGCCCGCATGCTTCAGCTCTATTTCATTATTGGAATACTGGCAGTAGGCGGATTTTGGTTCTTCTATTCCCAGTTCCTGTTGATACGGCTGTCCCGGCTGTGGCGGGACTACGCGGGCAACCTGGCGGTGCAACTGGAGAACGACACCCAGGTCCGAACGAGCATCTATGCGAAGTTCATGAGCCGGATAACCGAGCCTTCCTCCGGGGGGTCGCCTGAACTCGACATCATCTTCGAGGAAGTCATCAAGAAGATTGACTTCCCAGTGATTATCACCGACCGTGAAGGAAAGCCGATTTCCTACCGAAACCTCGGCGTCGAGAATCCGAGGCCAGAGGAGCTGGCGCGACTTGTTGCCGAGCTTGATACCCAGCACCGCTCGATTCCACTCTTGGTCGTAGACGGTGACTCTACCCGGCAGCTCGGCGAGATTCACTACGGCCTGTCGAACTCGGCGCTTGTGCTCCGCCGGCTGAATGCCAGTCTGACCGATTCGGTCCGTTCACTCCGGTTCTTCTCGGTTCTGCAGGTGCTGTTGCTTGTCGGGTTTGTGACGGTCGGGGTCTGGGGCATCCTTGTTTACAAGCGTCGGGAGCAGGAGCATATCTGGACCGCGCTGGCCAAGGAAACCGCCCATCAGCTCGCAACGCCTTTGTCCTCGTTCACGGCCTGGGCCGAGATGCTGCGCACCGACGACAAGCGCGAGGTGATGGAGGCAATGAGCCAGGACCTCGAGCGAATGCGAGAGATCCTTGACCGGTTCAGCCGAATCGGCTTGCCACCCAAGCTGAGTCCGCAGCCGCTCGGTGCGATACTCAGGCGGTCGGTCGAGTTTGTGCGGCGCCGGGCACCAAGGTCAATTCGGTTCAACTTGACGGTCCTGGCCGACCCTCAGGTGCTAGTTGACGAGGTTCTGTTGTCCTGGACGCTCGAGAACCTCTTGCGGAACAGCGTTGATGCCATCGGTGCACGCGAGGGCGAGATTGCGGTCAGTGCCGCGCCGGCAGACAACGGCAGGGCGCTTGAAGTCGAGGTGCGGGATACCGGTGAGGGCGTGAAGGTCGAGAAGATATTCGAGCCCGGGGTCACGACCAAGAAGCACGGCTGGGGTGTTGGTCTCGCGCTGGCCAAGCGAATCGTTGAGGACTATCACCGGGGCCGGCTAGTGCTGAAAGAATCAAGGCCGGGTCGGACCGTATTCTCGATCTTACTACCGGTGGTAAGGCAATAGTGCCGCTGTGACCGATGTGGAGTAGGCATGAGGATTCTCTGGATTGACGACGAAATAGACCTTCTGCGGCCTTTCATCTACGCACTCCGAGATAAAGGCTATGAAGTTGAGACCGCGACCAATGGACTGGACGGACTTGAGCTGGCGCAGCAGCGTGAGTTCGATCTCGTGCTTCTGGACCAGATAATGGCCGGGATGCAGGGGCTTGAGGTGCTGCGCCGGCTGAAACAGACCGACCCGAACCTGCTTGTGACGATGGTAACGAAGTCCGATGATGAGGCGGTGGTCAACGAAGCGTACGGCGACATGGTGGACGACTTTCTTATCAAACCGTTCACGCCGGCCCAGTTGCTCGCGGTGCTGAAGCGGCTTCTGGACAAGCGTCGGCTCGTGGCCGAGCGAATGGGTCAGCAGTTCATGGCCGCGATGAACCAGTCACGTGACCTTTCGACCTGGCCGGCGTGGGTTGAGTATTGCCGCAGTCTGTTCTACTGGCAGAATGTTCTGGGTCGCTACGGCGACGCGGCACTCAATGAAATTCAGGAGGACCGGTGGCAGCGGGCGAACGAGGAGTTCACAAGATTCGTCCTGGCCGAGTACAAGCGATGGCTCACGGCAAAATCACAAGTCACGAGTCGCGGGTTGCCGGTCTCGGACAACACGCCGGTGCTGTCACACCGGTTCATCGAGGAGTTTGTCCGGCCGCACTGGGAAGACCGGCCCACTTACCTTCTTGTGTTCGATTCGATGCGGCTTGACCAGTGGGAGGCAATTACGCCGCTGCTGCGCGACTACTTCGAAGTTGAGACCCGTTACTACTGTGCGCTGTTGCCCAGTGCCACGCCGTACGCCCGTAACGCCATCTTCTCCGGACTGCTACCGCTTGATATTCTGCGGCAATACCCGCAATACTGGGTATTCGATGAATCAGGCCAGAACCGGTTCGAGAAGGAACTGTTGACCGAGTACCTGCGCCGGCTCCGATTCACCGGCCGGTTCACATTCGTCAAGGCTCCCTCAAGCGACGACCTTCAGCGGGAAAGGGGAGCGTTGCTTGACTCCGGCGTCCGTTTCACCGTACTGGTATTCAACTTCCTTGATCAGCTCATCCATTCGGTCAAGACAACGCAGGTTCTGGACGAAATCATCCCGAACGACCAGGCATTGGTCGCGATGACCCGCGTCTGGTTCTCTTCCTCGGCGGTTTTCACGCTCCTTAAATCGCTGGCTCGACTTGATTGCCGCGTCGTTATCACCTCTGACCACGGCTTCATCCGGGTGAAGCGGCCCACGGTTATCCACGGCGGCCGGGAAATATCACCAAACCTGCGCTATAAGTTCGGCGGCGCACTGCGGGTGGACGAGCGGACGGCGCTCCTGCTGCGCGAGCCGGCGGTATTCGCGCTGCCAGCAGAGCATACGTCGAGCAACATCGCGATAGCCTTCTCGGACTACTACTTCATTTATCCTACAAAGCTGAAGCAGTACGAGAAGACGTACAAGATGAGCTATCAGCACGGCGGTATCTCGCTTGGCGAGATGGTCGTGCCGGTCGCCACGCTCCGGCCGAGGTAGCGGAGTCAAACAACTGCCAGCACCTGATCAGACCTCGGCTTCGGCAGAGTCCGCAGGAGCAGAAGCTCAGGAACGGGCGGATTGCAGGGCTTCGACACGAGCTGAAACAAGGGCATGGGCAAGGACTTCGCGACCGGCCTCGGATTCCGCATCAGCACGGGCTCCGAAGACCGCTCCGGAACAGGCCCCAGAAGCCGCATGGGGGCAAGCTCCGCAACCAGCTTGGGAACCCGCTTCGGAAGAAGCTGCGGTTTGCGCTCCGGAACAAGCTCCGGAGCATGCATCGGCTCTGGCTCCGGGGATAGCCGCCTCCCCGGCGACCCCTACCCTTGAATTATCGGCCTCGGATTCTGTCGCAACTGGCTGAAAGCGCTAGCGTTAGGTCTTGTTAGCCCTTGTCATTCAACTGCCGTTTCGTGCAACGGGCCCCGGGCATCTGTCCCAGGCAACCTGCAACCAGTCTAACATCCTGGGGTGGCGTGGGTTATGTTTCTCGGAAGTGCTGTTCGGCCTGTTCTTGTGCGTCTGAAGTCAGATTTTGCTTTTCCTTTCCCGGCGTGATCGTGTCGAGTCCGGGTGGTTCTCCATGCGGCAGCACGGCATACCACGGTTTGTGGCAGTGCCCGGTCCTTGATTGGTCATTGGTGTCAATGCCTTGACAGTTCCTCATCTTTGGCCTAGTATGATTTCGTAAGGAGGCTCGATGCGCAACATCAACATCGCCCTGCTTGTGTGCCTATCGGCCGCAACTTCGCCGGCCCAGTGGCTGGAGACGACAATCTACATCGGGGCACGGATGAATCAACCATGGGCGCTGGTCAGTGACTCTGCCGCCAACAAGGTCTATTGCGCGAACTTGGGCAGCGATAATCTGACCGTGATTGACGGTGACTCGAACTATGTTATCGCCACCGTTGGTGTCGGTGGTTGGCCATCGGCCCTGTGCCGCAACCACCGGAATAACAAGGTCTACGTCGCGAATCGGGCAAGCAGCAACGTCACCGTGATTGATGGAGCGGCTGATACGGTTGTTGCTGCTGCCGCCGCCGGCACTGAGCCCCGTGCCCTGTGCTATAATTCCCAGAACAACAAGGTCTATTGCGCCAACAGCGGTGACAGTACTGTGACTGTGATTGACGGAGTGACGAATCAGGTCACTGCCACGGTACGGGTCGGCGCTTCGCCCCGTGCCCTGTGCTATAATTCCCAGAACAACAAGGTCTATACCGCGAACTACAACAGCAACAGCGTGACCGTGATTGACGGTGCGGCCGACACGGTCATCGCTACGGTTCCGGCTGGTACGTGGCCGCGCGCACTCTGTTACAATCCCCAGAACAACAAGGTCTATTGCGCCAGTCAGCTCGGACCCCACGTGACAATCATTGACGGTGCGTCAAATCAGGTAATTACTACGATGATGACCGGAGCCGAGCCGATCGCATTGTGCTACAATCCCCAGAACAACAAGGTCTATTGCGCAAACCATACCTACCAGACCGTGACCGTGATTGACGGCGAGGGAGACAGCATTATTGCGGACGTGCGGGTCGGTTCCGGACCGATTGGGCTGTGCTACAACTCCCGGAACAATAAGGTCTGCTGCGCGAACTACTGGGATAACAGCATGACGGTGATTGATGGTACGTCGAACCAGGCAGATACAACGGTTCCGGTTGGCACCGGGCCGCAGTCGGTGTGCTACAATCCCCGGTGCAACCGGGTCTATACCGCGGACTGGGGTAGCCATAGCGTCACGGTACTTGACGGTGCGTCGCTTCAGAGGCTGGCGACGGTGACGGTTACCGCCGGGACTGAACCTCGGGCCTTGTGTTATAACCCGCAGACCAACACGGCTTATGTAGCCAATCATGGTAGTCAGAATGTGAGCGTTATTAGCGGGCTATCGAATCGGGTGATAGCGACGGTCAGCGCAGGCTGGTTGCCCTGGGACTTGTGTTTCAATCCCCAGAATAACAAGGTTTACTGCATCAATGTCGGCGATAACAATATGACGATAATTGACTGCGAGACCAACCAAGCTAGCGGTACCAGGGCCCTGGGCCAAGACCCGTGGGCCATATGCTACAATCCCCAGGGCAACAGGGTGTATTGCACCAACCGCCGGGATAACAACGTGTTTGTAATTGACGGTGCGACTGACTCGTTGATTGCGACCATCGGAGTTGGCAGCCGGCCCGGAGCGGTTTGCTACAATCCACAGAGTAACAAGGTTTACACAGCAAACTCGATGGGCAACACCGTATCAGTAGTTGATGCAACGTCGAACCAGGTCATCGCGACCGTACGAGTCGGGTCCTGGCCCTGTGCGCTGTGCTACAACCCGCAGACCAACACGGTTTACTCCGCAAACATGTACTCAAGCGACGTGACGGCGATAGATGGCGTTACGAATCAAGTGATTACCACGGTTCCAGCCGGTACTTATCCCTATGCGCTCTGTTACAACACGTGGAACAACAAGGTCTATTGTGCTAACGAAGGTGACTCGACCGTGACTGTAATAGACGGTGCTTCGAATCAGGTGATTGCGACCGTTCAAGTGGGTGACGACCCGTTTGCACTATGCTACAATCCGCTGAACAACAAGGTCTATTGCGCCAATCACGGCAGCAACACCGTAACCGTCATTCAGGGCGCATCGGACCAAGTCATTGCAACAATCGCGGTCGGTGCCGAGCCGACCGCCTTAGCCCACAATCCGGTTCAAAACCGTATTTACGTAGCCAATTATGCTTCCAACAGCATCTCGGTAATCCGGGACAGCATGACCGGCGTCAAGGAGCAACGGCCGAGCCCGCAGGCGGCAAGTAACAGGCCTGTGTTGACTATCGTGCGCGGCCGTCTGCCGTTGGCAGGTAACTGGGGCGCAGGCTGGTTGCTGGACATCACCGGTCGAAAGGCGATGGAACTTCAGCCGGGGGAGAACGATGTGAGCAGACTCTGTTCAGGCGTGTACTTCCTACGGTCAGCAGCCGGCGGCGGGCGGCCGCTCGTTCGCAAGGTCGTGATACAAAAATAGGGTCTAAGCGTCGGGCAGGCCGGTTTCGACGACCTGAGGCAGGGCGGTGAAGATTAGGAAGGTGCGTACCTTCTTCCCAGGATACAGCTTGCGGCAGGCCTCGGCATAGTAGCGAAGCTGACCCTCGTAGTACTCTCGGGCCAGTCTGGGAATCTCCTTCTTTTCCACTGAGTATGTCTTGTAGTCGTAAATACGTACCTCGTCTTCGGTGACAATGACACGGTCTATGCGTGCGGTCCAGACCGTGCCAGACTCGTCGCAGTACATGGCCGGCAGTTCGGCCTCGGACCTCGCCTGGGGTTTCACTATGTTCCAGATCGACTCGTTACGCTCCAGGTCCTGCACTGTGGACAGAATGGATGAGTGCAGGGAGGGGTCAAGACCGTCGAGGCGAAGGAGTCGCTGGATTTCGGCGGTGAGCTGTGGGACTTCGGTTGTCAGTCTACCCTTTGAGATTGCTTCCAGCACTTTGTGGAGAATCTCGCCGGTTCCGACTGCTTCCTCGCCGAACTCCTTGAAGTCAATGGCGAGGTTACGGGTTACGGCGCGAGTAGATGGCGGAGGTTCAGGTGAGAGCTGGCCGATGAAGGACTTGGGCCTGGTCTTTTTCTCTGGCTTCGGTGGGTTAGCCGCAGGGATATCCTGTGCAGTGAGGCAGTATACACCGGGGATTTTCTCGGTGAGGCAGAATCCGTCCTTGGTCTCGGCGAGTCCGAGATGCTCTTCGAGCCAGGACAGGGTGGAACTGCTGCCGTGTTTGCCCCAAACCCCGGTCAGGAACAGCGCGTCAGTTGCCCGCGTGCAAGCAACATAGAACACGCGCTTTTCCTCTTCAGCTTCCTTCTCGAAGTATTCGCTCCAGAACCTGTTCTCTTTGCGTGCGCCGGCGTCGGTGATGTATGAGGCCCACGCCTCCGTTGGCCCACGTTCCTCGATGAACAGCGGTCTGTCATTCCGATTCGCCAGAGAGTTGTCGCACTCGGTGTAGAAGACAACGGGGAACTGGAGACCCTTGGCTTTGTGAACGGTCATTATTTGAACCGCTTTGCCAGTCTCGACGCTAACGTCGGCACGTTTCTCTTCCGGCGCGGCCTCGAAGTACTCGGCGATGCGTAGCGGATGTCGTCCCTCCAGCTCGAATTGTTCGACAATGCGGAGGAACTTGCGGATGTTTGCCACCCGCTGCTCTTCCCAGAAGTAAGTCCAAGCCCGGCGTTCGGTCAGCACGTGTTCAATGATAGTCGAGAGGTTGTCGTAGTTGACCCGGCCAAGCCAGCTTCGGAGTGCGGCAGCGACCGATGTGATTTCCGGATTTCTCTGAGCGTATGCTTGAAGGCGTTCCCACAGAGAAGAACCCGGCTCGGCATTGGCGAGCAGAATGTCGCGTTCGGGCAGCAAGAAAAGCGGTCCCCGCAACAGCGCGTAGAGCGCGTTGTTGTCGGCCGGGTCAGCAAGAAAGGCAAGCAGGCTCTTGACATGACAGACCTCGGGTTCGGAATAGAAACCTTCGCCACCGACCGCAACAAAGGGAATGCGATGGCGGTTCAAAGCGTCAATGAGGAAGTGCAGATGCTTGTTGGTGCGGACCAGAATAGCGATGTCTCCGTAGCCGCAGACACGCGGTATCTCAGGCAGCTCGGGCTTGGACTGCCGTTCGTATATTGTCAGCGGCTCAGGACCAGCCACCAGGCTATTGATGCGGCGGCAGACCATCTCGGCTTCGAGGGGGCGCCGCACGTCCATGTTCCCATCGCTGCGGTCAAGCAGTATCTCAACTCGACCCGGCTTATCGTTCTTGCGGCCGCGCTTGAACGGTTCGTAGGGCGTGCGCCAGGGCGTCGAAGTCTGACTTGTCTGACCAGTCTGACTCATCAATCTTGAGAACAGCACATTGGTGAAGTCCACAATTGCCTGCAGACTGCGATAGTTGTACTCGATGGTCTTCTTCTCGAGGCGCTTGCCCAGGTTGGCACGCAGGTCGTTCTCAACTGCCGAGAATACCTCGACCTTGGCGTCGCGGAAGAAGTAGATGGATTGCTTCACGTCGCCGACGATGAAGATGGTCGGTTCGACTCCTTTCTCTGCTTTTGCCCCGCGGCCGGCGCGCCATTCTTCGGTCAGCTTGTCAATGATGGCCCATTGTAGGTAACTGGTGTCCTGAAACTCATCGACAAGCAGGTGGTCTGTTTCTTCGTCGAAGGCGCGGAGTATATTCTGCCATTGGTCGTCTTCGGAGATAATCTGTAGGGCGCGGTACTCCATATCCACGAAGTCCACGGCTCCGGCTTCCTGTTTGCGGTGCTCGTAGGCGGCAAGAAACCGGCGCTGGAACAAGTCGAGAATGCGGCCGAACTCGGCGTAGTCCTTGATTGACTTGAGTGTGTTGTAGTAGCGGTACATCTGCTCGTTCCACGCGACGAGTTTCTTGTCCTTGCCACGGCGAATCGGGCCGCCACCCTGGTTGCAGAAGGCAAGGCGGTTTTCATCCAGTCGGGCCAAAATGCTGTCAACCGTGTCGGCTGACAGCTCTTTCGGAAAAAGGCCGGGGTAGTTCGGAATCTTGCCAGGGCCAATCTGACTGGCAAGCAGTTCTGCACGTAGGGCGTGATAGTCGTCTTCTGCCGTCGGCTCGACGCGGGCACGCTCGACCGCGACGCGCTTCTTGTACAGGGTTGCGAACAGCTTCGTCAGGTCATCCCACGCCTGCTTTTTCTTCGCGGCGACCAGGTCCATCAGGGTGCGATAGTCCTCGGTGTCCGGATCGGCCGCGATGCTGGCAAGGGTCTCGTACAGCGCCTGGTTCCACAGCTCATCCGAACCTGCCTCGTCGAGTGGTTCGAGTGCCGGGTCTAGTCCGACGTGAGGTGCGAACCGGCGCAGGAGTCCGAGGCAGAAAGAATGAATGGTGGAGATACGCAGTCGGAGAATGTTCTCTCGGACCTTGCGGTACAACTCGCCATATTCTGGCTTCTCGCGCAGCCTCTTCAGTATCCGGTCCTTCATTTCGGCCGCGGCTTTGTCAGTGAAGGTCAGGGTAAGAATGCGTTGCGGTTCCACACCGTTCTTGAGCAGTTCGATGTATCGCTTGCTCAGTTCCTCAGTCTTGCCCGAGCCGGCCGGTGCCGCAACTATGAGGCTCTTCAGCATTGCTAGTCCCGGTCTCTCTTCGACGCAGACTCACCGCATAGAAACGCATTGGGGCAATCTTTGCACCCCTCTTTCATGTCAGCCGGTTGAGCGGGGAAGCTTCCGGCACGGATAAGATGGGCGATTTCGACCGCATTGGCAAGCGCAGCGCTGATGAGTTCCTCGACCGAGGCTTTGTCTCCGGCCAGCCAGTAAATCCTGGCCTCTCTCGTGGAATAGATGCCCATATTGGCAATTGTCTTGTCCTTGTGGTCGGTGTTCAGCAGGTGGCAGTAGACCGGGAGCTGAAGATGGGTCCTGTCCTCAATCACTTCGTGTGGTTTCACCGCACCGGAACTGCCGGTCTTGTAGTCAAGGACCAGTAATCGTTTGCCGTCAGAGTCATAACGATCAAGCCGACCCTTGACCAATACTCCAGGGCCCGCCTCGCCACGTAGCGTTACCTCAACGCCTGCCGGCTCGAATCCTTCAGCACGCAAGCCAACCTCGCACTTGACGATGTCGTCAATGCTGTTCTCGAACAGGCGGCGGGTAACCTCGGTCCAGAACCGGTTGAGCCCGAACTCGCCGATGACCGCATCCAGGCTGGCCAGAGCGCTGGACTTGAGCTTGTCGAGAGGAACCAGGCCTTCTTTGTACAGCCGGGCCAGGGCCCGGTGTACGATGAGTCCCCATTGCTGCGGTTCGATACTCAGTTTCGGCGGCTCGACCGGTTCTAGTCCGAGGACTTCGCTCACGTAGAAGCAGTATGGGCAGGCCCGATATTTCTCAAGCCGAGTAACGCTCAAGTGTCGGCTTGGACCGAACCTGGACTCGAGTGTGGCAAGCACTTCCTTGTCGCTGCTGAAGTCAACCGGTCGGACGGTCTCGGGCAGGACGATTGCCGATTCGGAACCATTGTAGCGCTGTTCCTCGGCAGGCGAAAACAGCCCCGGGGCGGGTTTGGCCTGAACCGGTTCCTGCTCGAGGAAGGGTGTGGGCAGAACAAGCTTTCCTTCCGCTCCTGAGTGGTAGCTGAGCCAAGGCGAAGTCTGACTGCTTCGGCGTGCTCGTTCAAAGTGAAACCGTTCGCGGTCCAAGTGCCAGTTCATATCAGGCATGCCCAGCTCGCGCCTGACCGAGTCTGGCAACAGCGGGTCAACTGGATAACGGGAAGGAAGACTTGATTCGGTCAGCGCGCCCAGGTATAGATGTTCGGGTTCAAGACCGAGGGTTTCAGCCAAAGACAGAATCAGGACCCCGCGCGGCGCCCGGTCGGACGTGCGCCGGCACAGGCTGACGAGATAGTTCAAGGTCTTGGCGAACTCAGACAGGTCAACCGGCCGCGCACCGAAGTCGGCCTCGAAGCCGGCGAGCGAGTCGAGGATATCATACAGCTCGCCTCGGTCCTCGAGCAGCAGACTCGCCTTCGGTTCCAGCGCGTCCAAGTTGCGGCAGAAGCCCGCAACCCCGAGCAGTTCCTTGAACCGTACCGCGTACTCGCCAAGGGTTCGGGCGCCAGCTATCATCGTCTCGGCCAGGCGAATTGCCTGCTTTGCCCGCTTCTCCAAGTCGCGGGCGAAGGAGCGCTCTTCGTCACTATCAAACCCATACTCGGGTTTGAGCCTTTCGGACAGGTGAAGCCAGGAATCGGCATCCTTTATGATGCCGGCCTCGCGCGCAGCCCGGTTCAGCGCAGCCGCGGCCGCGGCTCGGCCAGAGTCGTCGCGGTCCGAGCTGAGGCGTAAGAGCCCGGGCAGAAACTCGGAGGCAAAAGCCGCGGTCGTCGGAGTGCGTTCGTAACCGGTTTCCAGCGCGGCAAGGAGATTGAGTGCTGCGACTACCGGCGGTGAAGTGGTAAGTTCCCGGTCTGGATAGACGGTCGCAGGTATGCCGTATTCGTGGAACGTACGGGAAACAAGCGGAGCAAAGGCTTCAAGCGCGGGCAGCGCAACAATCGTGTCCTTGAGGTCGAGCTCGTTGGCGAGACTGCGTAGCTTTATGTCCCGGGCAATGCCGGCTAGCTCATCTTCGGCGGAGTTGAAGCGCAGAAGTGAGGGCTCGGGCCGGGCGGTCGGAGGTTCCAGCCGGGTGATGGTGAAAGACTGAGCCTCAAGGAACCGGATGAAGTCTGCAGCGAGCCTGTAGGCTGGTTCATTGTCCGGACCGCCGTAGCACAGGGCGAGCGTTTTCTGAGCCCGATTCAGAAGCGCAGTGATAAGCTCCTGCTCCAGCCGAGTTGGCGCGACAAAGCTGTCGAGTACAAGCAGCGGAATCGCCGGACCGGCTTCGGCCCGGCTTGCGGCCAGCGACAGGATGTCTTCGTCGTCAGACCAGCCGTTGCGCTGAAGCGCAGCATCGTACTGTTCAAGGATGTCAATAGCCTCGAGCGCGCGCGTCCGCGGCTTCTCGTAGGCATCAAGCAGCTCGGCAATGGTCTGTCTTGTTGTTTCGAGGTCTCGATTGGCGGCAGCGAGTTTCATGTCGCGGATGAAGTTGGCAACCGCGCTGCAGTAGCCGATGGACGGCGTGGCTGCGGCTTTGGTCATGGTTTTCTGCGCAAGCAGGTTCTGGACGAGCAAAGGCTTGAGTTCGTCTCGGAACCGCCGTGTAGCGCCAGTTTCCTCATGCAGATTGCGGGCAAGTTCGAACAGGGTCAGAAAGCGAGGCGGGATGAATGCGCCACGGCCAACGGACCGGGCGAGTCTGATCTGGACATCACGCAGCTTGCGCGGGCTCGGACAGAG
>JBDRUN010000057.1 GCA_039801365.1 candidate division WOR-3 bacterium | reverse complement strand
CTCATGGGAAAGTGACACGCACAACTGGCGGCCGTCCGGGGCATAGGCCGGCGTGGTATTCAGACCGGCGCGTTCGCTCAGAACCCGCTTTGCGCCTGAAGCGATCTCGATACTCAGGATGTTGAGCGAGGTCTTACCGTAGGCGCAGTAGGTTAAGAATCGGCCATCAGGTGACCAGTCCGGAAACAGCTTCACGCCACCGCCAGCAGTAAGCTGTTGCAGGCCCGCGCCGTCATAGTCAACAAGGGCAAGTTCCTTGTCACCGCTGCCGGAAGAGCGCGAGAAGGCGATGCGGGTACGACTCACACCGTCTTCGCCAGTAAGCAGCTTGATGACGTCGTCCGCCATTTCGTGAGCAAGCCAGCGTGTATTGTCACTGAGCTTGTATGCTTTTGCAGCGATGCGACGGCTGGTTGCCAGGTCATAAAGTCGCAACTCGACTGTTGGTCCGGTCCGCTTCACAGTCAGGTCGCCGCAGATGAGAACCTCGGCGCCGGTCGTGGACCAACCCTTGAGGTCAATTCTGCGGGCGTCAGTCTCGAATCGGAAATAGGCACCTGATTCAGGGGTCTCGAACGTGAAATAGAGGGAAAACCTAAGGTCAGCCTCGAAAACCTCCTGCAGGGTGGTGAGTTGTGCGGCCAGGTCCGGCCGGAGACCGGGCGCAGGTTGGAACTTTGCGACGACCAGACTTAGCCGTTTACGGCCGCCGGTCGAAGTAATCTTGAGCCAGAGTTCGTCAGCCGATGGCGCAGGCTGGGCTGAAGACACTGAAGCGGTGAGCAGCGAGGCCACGAGCGGTAGGACGAGACGCACGAACTTTGGACGGGGTCCAAGCGCGGCAGGTTTGCGACCTGTCTGTACTACTGTCACAGACCGCGATTATAGAGCAGAGACGGTCAGGGTCAACCCAACAATCGAAGGGGCAATGCACACGTGGCGAGGATCTGAATTCAGAACTCTGGGTTCAGAGCCGTCAAGTTTGGGCGTGAATGTGCTATTTGACCTCTCAATAGGGGTGAGTATAATTTCTAGGTATGGGAAGCATCGGGGGATTCCCTCTATGCAGCGAGTGTCAAGGTCGGATGACCAACTCCGGCAAGTTCTGTCCTCATTGCGGCCGAAGGCGTGACAACTCCGGTCGCAGCCACCAATCCGAATTTGTCTTCCGCGGCCGCAAGAGGCGGAAACTGCTGGCTACTGCTCGGTGCGGGCTGTTCCATCACGAACTCCTGGTGCATATGTCCGGGTTCCAATACTGCCCGGAGTGCGGAGACAGGCTGGCTGGCTTGAGAACCCAGCTCAGGCCGGCCTGATTCCACAGACCGAACCAGAGCCGCGGTCCGGAGGCAAGCATAGGGCGGTCGTGGAACCGCAAGCGCCGGCAACGGAAGATGCGGAAATGAAAAGCCTGATGTCGCGGTGAGGAGAGCACGGCGCTAGTTGGCTCTCGCCTCGGACGCGAGCGCTTGACTGGGCATGCTGAGTTCCTAGAATTAGACACGTTGCAGTAAGCAGGCGCCCGTAGCTCAAATGGATAGAGTGACGGACTACGAATCCGTAGGTTGCGCGTTCAAATCGCGCCGGGCGCGCTGAATGCCGGATTTGGACAACCGCCAGGTACGCCGGGAGTGCGCGCCGGAAGAGGGCGCGAACCAGAAGCAGTACCAGGTTTCCGAGGAAACACAGCGGTTTCTCGTGGCTGGAGACTCGCCGACCGCACAGAGCGACGAGCGCTGGATGCGGCATGCTCTGGTAGAGGCCCAGCGGGCACTTGAGGAGAACGAGGTTCCGGTCGGGTGCGTCGTAGTACGGGAAGATCGCATCATCGGTCGGGGACACAACCGGACTGAAGGGCTAGCAGACCCGACCGCGCATGCCGAGATTATCGCCCTGAGCGCGGCTGCCTCGACTCTGGGCAACTGGCGGCTGACCGGCGCGACCGTTTATGTGACCCTGGAGCCGTGTTTGATGTGTGCCGGCGCTCTGATTCTGGCACGGCCGGACCGGCTGGTCTTCGGTGCGCATGATCCGAAGTTCGGCTGCTTCGGTTCGAAGTATGACATTGCTGAGGAGAACCGGTTCAACCACAGGCTTGCGGTCTGCGCGGGCGTATGTGCGGCCGAAAGTGCCGGACTGCTACAGGAGTTCTTTCGCGGTCGGAGGAAGGAAGGGTGAGACCCGTGGGGCTGGGACGACCGGTGAATTGGAGAGATGGCCGAGTGGACGATGGCGCGTGACTCGAAATCACGTATACCCGCAAGGGTATCGGGGGTTCAAATCCCTCTCTCTCCGCTTGATTGTGACATGACGGAGTCCGTGCCCGCCTTGGGGATGTGACAACGCAACCAATGGAACATCTATTTAGGAGGATTTTCTGAGTAGTCTGAGAATCCGATGTCTGGCTGCGGCGCCGGTGTTGGCGCTGGTTCTGACGACACCCACTTCAGGGAAGGTGCTGACATTGGTCAAGCCCGGCCGCAGGCCATCGTCTGAGTTTGTCCGGCAGCAGAACCGGTTCATACGTTCCTTCACAAAGCTGCAGTCAGACACGAAGCCTTTCGACCGGTTCCCTTTCTACCCGACCGAGGATGACAAGGCCGCGATTCAGCGGATGAGGCTCGGACAGAAGGTTACTAAGCGGGTTCTATGTCTGCGAGTCGAGTTCGTCGAGGATACGACTCCGCTGACGACCGGTAACGGAAAGATGGACACGCTTGGTTTTCTTGCGCCGGATTCTGGCCTTTTCTACGACCCGCCACATTTCAAGACTTACTTTGGGCGCCAGATGGAGGGCGCGCGCAACTACTTCCGGGCTCAGTCGTTGGGCCGACTGGACGTGGAGTACAAGGTGTTTCCCGAAGCCGAGAAAGAATGCTATCAGTTGCCAAGGCAGATGCAGTTTTACGGCGACACGACTTCGTGGGAAGCGGTCGAAGTTGGACTTGTTCGGCTGATGCGGGACGCGTTCAAGATTGCCGATGCAGATCCGGCGATCAGGTTTTCGGACTATGATGAATACGTTATCTTCCACGCCGGATCAGGGCTTCAGTCCGATTTCGGTCTGCGCCAAGACAGTCCTTTTGACCTTCTGGCCGGTGAGATCCCGGCCGGTGCGCTTGAGGCGTATCTCGGAGTTCCGTATATCCTCGTTGATGAGGGGCGGACCCGGATCGAACAGGCCACGGTTCTGCCCGAGATGATGCGGCAGGACACGATGTACGGCGACCAGACTAACTTGGCCGGAATGGTCGGCCTGGCCGGCACCCTGTGTCATGAGCTCAGTCATCTATTCGGCGCATACGACCTATATGACGTTACCGGCGTGACAATGGGAGTCGGTGGTTGGAGTCTGATGGGATATGGCGGCTGGCTTGGCGACTATGGTGCCGGTGCGCCGCCTGGGGTGATACCGGGGTTTCTTGATGCCTATCATCGAGTGCATCTTGGATTCGTGACGCCGATAGAGGTTCGGGTACCAAGAGAGTCGGTGATGGTATACGCTGCGCAAATGGATACAGCTCTGTTCGGTCAACGCTCAGGCCCGGGCACGCCGACAATAGTGAAGGTCCCGATTACCGCCGACGAGTACTTTCTCATCGAAAATCGACAGGTGGATGTTGCCCAGCCGGATACGATTGACGTTGACGTCGAGGACGGAGTACTGATTTCGGTTGCGTACAATGAGTATGACTTCTTTCAGCCAGGGTCTGGAATTCTAGTCTGGCACGTGGATGAGTCGGTGATTGCTGACTATGGGCCGTACAACGCCATCAACATTTTCCCGGAGCGCAAAGGTGTGGACCTGGAGGAAGCGGACGGTGTGCAGGACTTCGACGTTCCGTGGTACCAGTCCTGGGACCCGTACTCGGAAATCTACGGTAACAAGTATGACCCGTTTTTCAAAGGCGGGTACAATGACCGGTTTGACGTTAGAACCAATCCGCCAAGCGACGGTTACTATGGCAAGAGTTTTCTGTCGGTGCGACTCCTGGGCGAGGCAGACTCAACCGACCGGCTTAAGGACACCATCATCGGCGTGAGCATCAACTGGGACCTGTACCAGAAGGGATTTCCAAAGACAGCAAGCGACGAACCGCTGCTCTCGGCCTTCGCGGCCGATATTGACCACGATGATTCACTTGAGATTGCAGTACTGGATACGGCCGGTCTTTTGAGCATCTGGCGAAGCGACGGTCGGCTCGCGCGTTCGCTCAGTGTCCGGACTTCGACGTATGCAGACTTGGCAATCGGAGACGTTTCGGGTGACGAGCGTCTGGAGGTCGTTGTGGCCGGCAACGATGGTCTGGTCAAGATGATACCGCTTGCAGGCCTGATGAGCGAGGTTGCAACCGGGGACCGTATTCTGGCGACACCGGTGCTTGCAGACCTGGATGGGGACGGCAAGAAGGACATCATTGTCGGCTCAACTGATATGAAGCTATACGCCTGGGCATGGCACAACGGTCTGGAGCTTCTGTCCGGTTTTCCGGTTGAGGTCGGGACTGAGATAAGGGCTCCGGTTGCTGTGACCGATACGGTCAGGCCGCAGATAGTACTGCTCTCCGGTGATGGCCGGCTGTTTGTTTACAACTCGGACGGTAGCCTGGCGCCGGGCTTTCCTGTGGTTTTGAGCAACGTCCCCTACTACAACACAAGTCAGCCACTGGTCGGTGATTTTGACCGGGACGGGGAAAAGGAAATTGCGGTCGTGGCAGGGTCAGAGTTCAACAACCGGCTTTTTGTCGTAAGCCTGTCCGGTGAGATCAAACACCAGTCAAGGGAAATCATTCGTCAGCCGTTCCGAGGGACGTTAGCCGCAGCAGACCTGAACGCGGATGGATACCCGGATTTCGCCCTGGCCTCAATGAACGACTTGTTTGCCTTCAACCGGAATGCGACGCTCGTAACCAACTTCCCGTTCAAGCAGGATTCCACGTATGAGACTTACGAGCTGGCCGGAAACTGGATAATCTACTACGACGTGTATTTTCAGTATACCTCCTCGCCGGTCTGTGTTGACCTAGACGGAGACGGTTTGACCGACCTCGCAATCGGCTCGCCCCGATACGGACTCCTAGGGTTCAGGGGCACGGATGGTCGCATGCTACAGTACTTCCCACTCATGAGTACTGCGGGCATCAGCGCGGTTCCGCTCGCCGTGGACCTGGACAAGGATGGTGATGTTGAACTCTGTGTTGGCGCGAACAACGGAGTTTTCTACGTATGGGACCTGCCGGCCTCGGCCCAAGGTATAAGGTGGGGCTGCGCCTATCACGACCCATGTCACACCGGACTTATGCCGGACAACGAGCTACCGGTCATGCCAGAACCGCCGGCCGAACTGGTGACTTCATTCTTTGTGTACCCCAATCCGGCGGCGAAAGAGGTCGCGGTCCGCTATCGCCTCGGTTCGGGTCAAGCCAAGGTCAGAGTGCAGTTATTGGACATGGCTGGTGAACGTGCGGGCCGGTCTTTCGAAGGCCCGGCCCTGCCTGTAGCCGATAACGAGGCCGTGATAGACCTCACTGAATACTCACCCGGACTGTATGTGGTCCGCCTTGAGGTTGAGTGCGCGGGCAAAACCGAGGTAAAGTTCACAAAGCTGGCGATTGTCAGATAGTTCAATGTTCACAGACCCGACGTGGACGAGGATACGCGCGGATGCCGACGGCGAAGCAACGTGGTTACGAGAGCTCTCGAACAAGGGCTGTGCGAAATGAGACGTGGGGCACTGTTCTGCGACGTTCTTCTGTTCTTGGTTTGTGGCACGGCGTTCGCGACCGGACACCCGGGGTTGGACAAGATGCTCCGCGAGCGTTCGCCGACCTGTCCGCGACCGCTGCCTGACCGTTCGATACCATCACATCAAGCGTACCGGTACCCGCCCCTTCGATTATCTGCTCCGTCTCTCCTTGATAGCGTTGTTCGTGACGACTTTGTGTGTAATGACGACGATTATGGTGGCGCGAGGCAGGATGGTCCCTCGATTGCAAGCGACCGCTCAGGTCGGTTCGTAGTGGTCTGGTACGAGTTCCGGGACGGCGATGCGGACGTGTGGTTCCAACGGTTCGACTCGGCTGGGAATCCTTTGGGCCAGAATGAGCGGCTGAATACTGATGCGACTATGGGTTGGCAGGGTGACCCGGCGGTCGCTATGAGTCCGGATGGCAGGTATCTTTCCAGTTGGGAGGACCGACGCGACATTGGCAACTCAGACCTTTTCTGTCAGCGGTTTGACGCATCAGGTCAGCGGCTTGGCGACAACTTCCGGGTAAGTGATTCCGGCGTGCCAGGAGACCAGAGCTTCTCGGGCGCGGCGATGGGGCCGGACGGTACGGCGCTCATCGCTTGGGATGACCGGCGCTTTGGCATAACCGGCGACATCTTCGCTCAGTTCCTCGCACCGGATGGTACACCGCGCGATACCAACTTTCGGGTCAATGACGACCCGATCGGCCGGGCCAATCAGTACGAGCCAAGTGTTTCGTGCGACGACTCGGGCCGGTTCGTCGTAGCATGGATGGACGGTCGAGGGCTGAACGCCTATGATTGGAACATCTTCTGCCAGCGGTTCGATCGGCTCGGCAACCGGCTGGGCTCGAATATTCAGGTGACGACGAATGACAGCATTCAGTGGGCGCCGGCCGTCGCTTGTACTCCGGACGGCGGGTTTGCCGTGTGTTGGGAAGACCGCAGAACCGGACAATGGGACGCATACGTCCAGTTCTACAACTCACTTGGCCAGCCTCTTGGCGGAAATGTCAAGGTGAATGACGATGTTGGCCCGGCTGACCAGTCGGCAGTTAGCGTTGGTGCGAACCGACTCGGTGAGTATCTCGTCACGTGGGCCGACCGCAGGAACGGCAACAGTGATGTGTACGCTCAGCGCTACTCAGGCTCAGGTACGGCGCTCGGTTCTAACTTTCTCGTGAATGACGACGCTACAAGCACCGACCAGGGTGCTCCAACGGTCGCGGCATGTCCGGACGGCGGGTACTGGGTCGTCTGGGTTGACCGGCGCAACGGTAACAACGATCTGTACTGCCGCAGGTTCGGCCGGGATGGCACGCCGCAGACAGCGAGCTTTCGGGTAAACGACGACACCGCAAGTTCTCATCAGCGGGTGTCTTCAATTGGCATGGACGCCATCGGAAACACGGTTGTCGCTTGGGAGGACGAACGCAGTGGTGAGTGCGACATCTACCGCAGCGTATTTGACGCGTCCGGACAGACAGTCGGGCCGAATGTTAAGCTCAATGATGATGGCATTTCTGGCGCCTCCCAGTACTACGCTGCGGTCGCAGCCGGCAAGGGACGGTTCATTGCGACATGGACGGACAACCGTGATGGAGAGTTCAGCATCTACGGTCGGTTTCTTGATGCGGTCGGCATGCCGGTGGGCCCGAATTTCCTGGTAAACTCAGATACAAGTGGCGCATTTCAGTGGTATTCATATTGTGCAATGGACACATCGAACCGCGCGGCGGTAGTGTGGATGGACGGACGAGAAGACGCATACCGGGTGTTCTGCCGGCGCTACAGGCCGGACGGTCAGCCCGAAGGGCCGGAGTTCGTGCTCTCGGACGGCGGCGGCAATCAGTACTATGCGAGCGTGGCCATGAGCCGCAATGGCTGGCTTGTCGCAGCCTGGATGGATTACCGGCAAGGCGACGGCGACATATACTGCCAGTTGTTTCGGCCGGATGGTTCCCGGGTCGGGCCAAATATCATGGTCAGCATTGACACCGGTAATGTGTACCAGGGGTATCCGGCATGCGCGGTTTCAGACAACGGTCAGTTCGTGGTGGCCTGGGAGGACACGAGAAACGACATCTATGACGTTTATATGCAGTGGTTCGACTCTACTGGCGCAAGACTGGGCGGAAATGAGCGGGTCAATGACAACACGACTGAAACCGATTGCTACTCACCGACCTGCGCATTCGACGACTCTGGCCGGCTCGCACTAGCGTTCAACGACGAACGTGACTCGCCCGGTACGCCCCAGATCTACTGCCAGCGTTTTCGGGCCGACCGGACCAGGGTCAGCGGAAACCGACGTGTGAATCAGCCTGGCCTTTTCCCGAACAACCACCACTGGACTGTAGGTCAGAGCGTAGCGGCCAGACAGGTGCTCGCATTTGCGTGGACCGATAACCGCCGACACCAAGGATGGGACATATTCGCCAAGCTTACTGACTGGGAGCTGGTTGGTATCGCGAACCCGGTTGCCAGCGCTAAGCCAGAGGCATGGGTCAGACCGACGGTATCGGCGGGGCGGTTCCTGGTCGATATCGGGTCGGTGGGGCCGGCTCTTGTTCATGTGTTGGACCGGGCCGGTCGCAAGGTGCTTGCGGCTGAGGTAGCAGGTGGCAGGCAAGTGCTGGACCTCGGCTCTCTAGGCCGGGGAGTTTATCTCTGCCGGATTGAGTCCAATGGACAACAATTGACCAGAAAGCTTGTCGTCAGGTAACGGAGGAACATTGCCAGCAAATACAGATTGCAAGAAAACGCGGACCAACACCCGATGGATGACGATTCAGGGCAGGCTGATGCTGACCGGTTTGCTGTTGGCTGTGGGCACAGGCCTTGGCGCCAGCAGGGGAGTTGCGATAGTTGCTTCAGCCGCGCTGCCTGGGGCCGGACAGCTGATGCTGGGAGCCAGAAATCGCGGGGAGGCGATGCTCTGGGTTGATGGTGCTGGCTGGCTGGCCTGGGCCGGGTTTTCCTGGTATGGTTCAAGCCGGGAACAGGACGCAAGGCTTGTCGCCGCGCGCGAGGCTGGTGCTGACATCACGTTGCGGGAGTCCCGATACTACACGGCGCTTGAGCGCTACGACAATGCCGATGAGTACAACGAGGACGTCAGACGCGAGGCTCGCAGCCGGTTTCCAGATGACCCGGTCGCTCAGCACGAATACTATGAGGAGAATGGCTACTTTGGCGAGAAGGCCTGGGACTGGAGTTCGGATTCGGCGCGATACTATTTCTGGCGCACGCGGCGCTCGGCCCGCGCCGCGGCCCAGCGAGCCGGATTTACTGCAGCGGGCCTGCTCCTGAACCGGCTCGCTAGTGTGCTCGACTGTGCTTTCTTTCTTCGCTCGCCCCAAGGGCAATCGCGGCTGGAAATTGGGCCAGGCGAGGACGTGGCTTCGCTCGAACTGCGGTACCGGTTCTAGGCGGAAATACGGAAAGCCGGCAAAGCAGGGGAGACGGATGGGCGGAGAGCCAATTGGACAGAAAACCGGACCTTTCCGGCTACCCGGCCCGGTTCGCCGAGCCTTGATGATGGTTTGGTCATTGGCCATTGACAATTAACCGCTAGATACTTGAGCGTCCATCGGTTTGACTTCTTGGTAATCGGGTCTGGGATTGCCGGCCTGTGGTTCACCTACAAGGTCAGCCGGTACGGAACGGTACTGGTCATCACCAAGAAGGAAGATACCGAGTCCAACACCAACTACGCGCAGGGTGGAATCGCTGCGGCGGTCGCGGAAGACGATTCACCTGACATCCACTACGAAGACACACTGGTCGCAGGACAGGGGCTTGCCAAGCCCGAAGTCGTCAGACTGGTAGTTGACGCCGGCCCGGCGCTGGTGCGTGAGCTCGCTGACCTTGGAGTTGAGTTCTCCACGCACCGCAACGCACACGGAGTAGCGCACTTCGATCTTGGTCAGGAGGGTGGCCATCGCCGCCGCCGAATCGTACACGCCCAAGACCATACCGGCCTTGCCATCGAGCATGGTCTTGTCAGAACGGTGCGGTCGGCTACCGGCGTCACAATCTCAGAGCAGCATTTTGCTCTGGACGTTCTTGTTGACGAGCGCGGCCGGTGCTGTGGTGCGACCGTGCTGGACCACCGCTCGGGCCGGATTGAGACGGTGCTGGCCGGCACAACGCTTTTGGCGACCGGGGGGATCGGTCAGGCCTACCAGCACACGACCAACCCGCCGATTGCGACGGGCGACGGCATCGCAATGGGCTTTCGGGCCGGTGCCAGTATCGCCAACATGGAGTTCATTCAGTTTCATCCAACCGCACTATGGGGTTCGGACATTGACGGCCGGACGTTTCTTGTGTCCGAAGCCGTTAGGGGAGAGGGTGCGATACTCCGGACCCAGGATGGTGCGACGTTCATGGAGCGGTATCATCCTGAAGGTTCACTCGCACCGAGGGATGCGGTTGCAAGGGCAATTGACTCCGAGCTGAAGAGGCGCGGAGAGCAATACGTACTGCTCGATGCGACCCATCTTGATGCAGAGCGCACCAGGCAGCGTTTTCCGCACATCTATGAGACGTGCCTACGTTTCGGGATTGACATTACCCGGCAACCGATTCCGGTGGTGCCGGCAGCACATTACGTTTGCGGCGGACTGTTGGTGAATTCCTGGGCTGAGACAACTGTTCCTGGACTTTTTGCGGCTGGTGAGTGCGCTTGCACCGGACTCCACGGTGCGAACCGGCTGGCTTCGAACTCGCTGCTCGAGGCCCTGGTGTTTGCCGACCGGGCAGCACAAAAGGCCGGAGCAGACCGACCGCAGGGCAGGAGGCATGCAGTCTGTGAAAAACAGGACCAGATAATCGGAGCCCAGAGTGGCGTAGCCGGACAGCGAGCTGAGGCGGTGCGTGCTGAGCTAAGACAGTTGATGTGGGACTATGCCGGTATCGTGCGGAGCGATGTCGGTCTGGCAAAGGCGGCGGCAAGACTGGCCGAACTTGCGGCCGAGGTTGAAAGCGAGCCGGCTACGGGAGTCCACGCACTTGAGACGCGGAACCTGCTGACAGTTGCGCGGCTCATTGTTGGCTGCGCCCGGCGCCGACCGGAGTCGCGCGGGCTGCATTTCAACCAGGACCACCCGGACAAGAATGACCACTACCGGAAAGATACGGTCGTCACGCGCCAGGACCCGCTTGGCTGATGCCGGACGCGGGTCTGAAACCCTGACTGGGCCGGGTGCGCAGATACTTGAGCGCTTTGCCAGCTATCTACTGGTCGAGCGGAGTTTGGTGCAGAAAACCGTGGGGTTCTATCTGACCGATGTTTCGCAGTTCTTCCAGACCCGACCGCAGGCTGCAGAGCATCCAGAAGCAGTCACTCGGAATGACGTGCAGTCATACATTGGCCGGCTTGCAGCACTTGGACTGACGCCGGCAACCATTGCCCGCAAGGTGTCTTCACTAAGAATGTTCTATCGGTATCTGACGGCCGAGCTGCGGCTTGAGGCTGACCCGACCGAGAATCTTGTTGTGCCGAAGCAGGCAAGACGTCTGCCCAATACTCTCACGACGCAGGAAGCAGGCATGCTGATGCAGGCGCCGGTGAAGGTGCCGGACCGGTTCTGGGCATTGCGCGGTCGGGCCATACTCGAACTTCTGTACGGGTGCGGGCTCAGAATATCAGAACTGGTCGGGCTGCGACTTGGCGATGTCAACCTTGAAACCGGGTATGTTAGGGTTATGGGGAAGCGGGCCAAGGAACGAATCGTGCCTCTGGGCCGGTTCGCCCGGGATGCGGTGCGTGAATATCTGAACGCGGCCAGACCGCACTTTCTCGGCAAGCGGGTTACCGACTGGTTGTTTCCGAGCCGGCAGGGCAAACCGCTCTCAAGGATGGGCGCCTGGAAGATACTCCGTCACTGCGTGCAACTTGCCGGCATCAAACGTCGCGTCACGCCGCATACCCTGCGGCACTCATTCGCCACGCATCTGCTTGAAGGCGGCGCCGACCTGCGGGCAGTGCAGGAAATGCTCGGCCACGCCGACATCTCCACTACGCAGGTCTATACTCACCTTGACCGGGAATACCTTCGGGAAGTCTATCGGACTTTCCATCCGCGCGGCTAGCACTACGTCCGGTCACTGATTCAGAATGCTTGTGTGCGGTGCCTGCTGAGTCAGATTACCGCAACGCCGAAAGTGCCGCGCACGACCTTGCCGATTACACGCGAGCCACGGATGCGGTTGAGCACGGTCCGGGCCTCTTCGCGGGCACAGAACAGCACCATGCCGATTCCCATGTTGAACACCCGGTACATCTCGTCCTCTGGCACTGAACCGAGTCGCTGGATCAGGCGGAACAGCGGCCCTGGTCGCCAGGCGTCCTTGTGAATCACGCACGAGGTCTCGAACGGAAGCAGACGTCGGATGTTATCGTAGAACCCGCCGCCGGTAATGTGCGCCAGCGCCTTCAGCCGCGGAAGCAGGGGATAGACCGGCTTGAGGTAGGAGCGATGCGGCCTGAGCAGGGCCTGGCCGAGCGTTGTCTCAAGTCCCTTGACGCGGGAACGGACTGTCAACCCGGCATGCTCGAACAGCACCTTGCGGGCCAGGGTGTAACCGTTTGTGTGCAGGCCGGACGACGGAATTCCGATGGCGATGTCGCCCGGCCGCAGTCGCTTCGCATCAACAATCCGGCGACGCTCGACAACGCCGACAATGAACCCAGCAAGGTCAAAGTCACCGGACTTGTACACATCCGGCATCATCGCTATCTCACCGCCCACAAGCGGGCAGGAATTGGCCCGGCATGCCCGAGCCAGACCGCTGATAATCTCCTCAAACTGTCGGTCCGAAAGGTCGGCGTGTCCGATGTAGTCCAAGAAGAACAAGGGCCGGGCACCGAGCGTGAGGATGTCGTTTACCGAGTGGTTCACGATGTCAATGCCGACCGTGTCGAACCGGCCTGTCATCCGTGCGACTAGCGCCTTGGTGCCGAGGCTGTCGCAACTAGCGACCAGGACCGGGTCGCGCATCCGCGGCACGCGGACCAAGGAGCCGAACAGCCCGATGTCAGACAGAACCTGCGGCGTGTAAGTCGGCTTGACCAGCCGGCTGATGCGCAACTTCACCGAATCCATAGCGTCAATGTCAACGCCAGCATCGCGGTAGCGCACGACCAAACCTAGCGGCATGCCAGCCCCGTGTCAAGAACAACCGGTCCGCTACAGCCCGGCTCAATTATCGGTAAGGTTCTTGGTGAAAAAGAAGTAGGTACGTATCGGGTCAGGCCGGAAACCAAGGCGCCAATACATCGCCGCCGCCGGATTGGTGCTGAACGAACCGGTGAACACCGTGCCGACTCCCCGTGACCGGCACCAGACAAGCAGGCGGTGAACCAAGGTCGGACCAATGCCGCGGCCACGATGCTTGGGTAGAACCGCAACCTCGCACAGCTCCGGCCCGCAGTGTGGCTTGTCCGGCTGGAAGTGCAGAACTGCGTGTCCGACCGGCTGCCGGTCCAGTTCGGCGATGAGTATCTGCTCAGGCTCGAAACCGGCTAAGGAAGGAAGCAGGTCGAAATACTGCTCATGCAGCGGCTCGCCCTGGATGGCGGCATTATCAAATGCCTGGTGGTTGAGGGAAAGAAGCAAGGACTTCTCTTCGGGCAGGCGCGCCGGCCTGATACTGAGACCGGCTGGTGGTCTGGGCTCAGGGATGTGCTTCAGGTCGTGCCGGAACCCGACCATTGCGACGGGCATGTCACTAAAGCCGATAGCGCGGACAATCGCCACGTGGGCAGTGTCAACACTGCGGTAGTACGTCAAGGCAGCCGGCGTATGGTAACGCTGACTGATGTCGCGGGCAAGCTCGAGCAGAGGGGTGGTTAGAATCTGAAAGGATGCGGGTGCCCGGTAACGGTTGCGCAGGAACAGGCCGACCTGGACGTAGCGGCTACCGTTCCAAGCCGAGTCCCGGGCCCAGCCATAACCGGCGATTGTCGTACTGTCCTCAAGCATCAGGCCGGCACCGCGTTCAAGCCAGGGGGTATTGAACAGTTGAACAGTGGCCTCGACTGAAAGGAGTGGCTCAGCACCGAATTCACGGCACACCTCCTGCATGAGCAGGCCGACTGCACGGCCATCTTCCTGAACCAGGGGACGGACTGAGAGCCTGTCCGTGCCAGAGGTTCTGGGCTCGGTGTCTGACGCCATGCGGACCTCGCAGTAAGAGTAATTGATGCGGCTCAGGTGTCAACGGCATTGTCCAGCAGGCAGGGCGCAACCATGCTCCGTGTGGTCGGACCCAGCGCATGGCCGAGCTGACGTCTACCGGTTGTGGTGTGGTGGCAGAAGCGCCGGCTGGCAGTAGCGAGCTGGCTCAGCGAGTCCTGGACTTGCGGCGGTACTCGGCCGGACGCAGACCAGAAGCCGCAACCAGGTCTGCGGCTTCTCCCTCCGGGTATCCGGCGGCGAGGAGCTTCCGATAGTACTCCTCAGGCGTAGGAGTGAGGTCTGACCCGGCCTTTAGCACGATGCGGCGGCGCATGTGATCGGCTAGCAGGATTCGCTGTTCTCGTTTGCGATACGCAGTTGAGTTCACTTGCTCTCCTTCCTTTCGTTTGTCAGGATATTATACACGTAGGACGTTTCGGTGTCCAACACCCTGGGTGCCAGGTTCTTTCGTATGCATTGAAGCACGAGCCCATGCACATCCCGGGCGCGTGAGCCCTGGACGATGAGCGCAAAGTCGAACCTTCCCAGGGCGTGGCCGAGAACTCGGAAATCGAGGTTCTCGCAGACACGACCACCATTAGTTCGGCGGCACTTAGTACTGCATCTTTTGGCAAAAACCCTTTTCAAGCCTTGCTCAACAAGAGCCTCCTTACCGGGTTTGCTCTTGACAAGGATGATTGCGGTTGCGTCATGTTCTGGCATATTCCTCCTTCACGGATGCGGCAGCCGCAGGCCCTTCCAGGGCCGCTGCTTTGCCAGACAAATCTCCCAGGGCAGGACAGGGATTCGATTGTTCCGGGCATAGGCTAGCCACATGGCATTCAGGATGTCAAAGCAACTATGGTTTCCGTCCAGCAGCATGTCGCCGCTATCCACGGCCCGGACGATCTCTTCCAGTCCTGATTCCCATTTACCTTCGCTGAAGTTCTGACCCCAGTCACCGGATGGCAGCTCTCCGCACTGCAGCGATCGGCTTTCCAGCGGGCTTTCTTCGACAAAACTTCTGAGCAGACGCACAAGCTTCTCGACGCCTCCCTTACTCCAGATACCTTCCACCAGAGATTCATAGGGCTCAAGCAGGCGGCGTGCCTGAGGCGTGAGACTCGCGAGTAACCGTTCCAGTGAGTCGGTAAGCTCTGCTGCGGTTCGGGTGTAACCGAGATACTGGAGCGCGAGCAACTGCAACCTGGCCCGGGATACTGACGGCGGATGCTGACCGCCATCGGTCCAGCGTTTTTCGCTGCACCACAGGTCTCCACTCATCACTACGTTGCTGAGGAATGCCCGGGTATAGGCCGGCCCGGCAAGAACAACCGCACCAATGTCGCAGAGTGTCTCGACAAAGTGAAAGGTCGCAGCACGTTCAAGACGTTCTCTCCTTATCGCTGGGTTCTGGGTACCGGCCTGCCGGGATAGCCACATTCGCACTCGTGCACCCAGGCCGTCGGTTCTCGTGTCAGCAATGACGGCCCTAGCGAGCATGGCCCGATACCAGTCAGTGATATCGGACATATGCTCCAGAAGTGGTGAATAGACCGGCCCGTAGTTCTTCATGACTGAGCGCTTCTTCTCGTCGGTAAGGTCCACTCGTCTCACGCTCGGCTGATCCGTGACCGTATTACGAGCTGAGTTCAGGGTTTCGCCGACGTAGTGGAACATCTCGTGTCCAACCAGCGGAATGGTACGGAAGACCGCAGGCGTGTGGCGGGGCACGGTCAGGTACGACATGAGGTGAAGGCGGCGATGTAGTACCCGGTAATCGTTCCTCACGCCAGACTCGCTGTCGTAGTCCTGTACCAGAACGCCGGTTGTGTCCAGCATGAACTGCCTTCCCCTTGATACAACCAGGAGTGGCGCAAGACTGCAAGGACGAAACCTGAGCCCGGTTGCCCGGGCAAAGAAGCCGCCCGCCAGTCGGCGGGTGGCTTCGTGGACTACGTTCTCAACTGCTCGGAAGAACACGGCGTAGTTCGGATGACACTCGTTCAGCGGTACATGGATGTTGGCGTCGGTCGGACCGCGTGAACGGGAAAGTTTCCAGCGGCGCTGCACCAGCGAGTGGGTCATTGACTCGAGGACAGGGGCCAAGACTGAAAGTCGGGCGGTCAACCGGCTCTGGGTGTCATGGTCAAGCTGGATGCCATTTTTCCACGTACTGACAATCTGTCGCCGGATGCGCTGGGCCTGCTCGCGGAGAAAACCCACGCGGTCCAGCTCGATGAGACGGAATGGCTCCTCGGGCGGTTCCTCGCCGCGGGCCGACTGCACCCGGTGCAGGGCGTACTCAATCTCGTAGGTTAGGAAATCAACCTGCTCCAGAAGCTGGTTTCGGCGTTCCTGGATAATGTCCATGGGCTCCTGGGTGAGCATCGGCAGGACTATTCTGCGTAACCGGGAAAGACTGTTTCCGCCTCTGACACGTCCTTACCAAGCGCGATGAGTATCTTCCTCATCGTCGGGAGACGGGGGATGGTTGTCCTGTTTTCTATCTTGCAGAGTGCCTCGACCGAAATACCTGCTTTATTGGCCAACTCGCGCCGGCTGAGCATCAGCTTCATGCGGTAATACTTGACCCGATTCGGCGGTATTCGCTTCCTGACTGGCCTAGCCACGTGGTGCCCCTGGACTGTAGAAGTCGGTAGAATACGGTCTTTTCCAGTCTGAGTCTGCCCTTTCAAGACCTGTCATCGAGGCAGGATAACAGCCCGCAAGACGATGTCAAGCTTGGCGTGCGCGCGGGGGACTGGGTAGGGCTGAATACGGATGGTGGTGTGTATGCGGCCGGACCGGTTCACCCCCACGTGCGTGGGGAACATTCAGTCGGGTACTATAGGATTTGACAACAGCGCGGTTCACCCCCACGTGCGTGGGGAACATGGGATCTTGAAGTGCCTTGAAC
>JBDRUN010000056.1 GCA_039801365.1 candidate division WOR-3 bacterium | reverse complement strand
CATCAGTCCGGCGGCGGCAATAGGATTGCCGACACCGAGCAGACCGCCTGAGGGACAGACCGGCAGCTCGCCGTCGCGTGCGGTGACGCCGTCTGCGGTGAGCTGGGGTGCCTCACCTTTACCGCAGAGCATCAGGCCTTCCATGTGGTGCAGCTCCTTGTAGTCAAACGGGTCATAGGGTTCGGCCACATGAATCTGGTGCCGGGGGTCAGTGATACCGGCCATCTTGTACGCCATCCGCGCCGCTTCCTCTACGTAGCGCGGGTAGCACAAGTCGCGGTTGGTCCAGTAGGCGGTGTCAAGCGCCCAGCCCACGCCTTCAATCCAGACCGGCTTGTCTGTGACCCGACGGGCAATGGATTCATTGGCCAGAATGACCGCAACCGCACCGTCTGATACCGGGCTTACGTCCAGTCGCTGCACCGGCCAGGCCAGCACTTCGGAGTTGAGCACATCCTCAATCGTTACGGGTGCGGCAATCTGAGCGCACGGGTGGTCGAGTGCGTTGTTCTTGTTCTTGACTGCTACCCGGGCGATGTCTTCCTTGCGCAGGCCATAGGTCGTCATGTAGCGGTTCATCTCCAGGGCGAAAATCCAGAGCAGATTTGGCTTGAGCGGCCGCTCAGTGGTATGGTCGAATATGGTGAGAAACGCACCCTGGGCATGAGGCTGGTAGGTGGACATCTTCTCTTCGCAGACAACCAGGCAGGTATCGCATATTCCGGAAGCTACATGATACCAGCCTTGAGCAACCGAGAAGACGCCGGTGCCGCCGCCCACGTATGAACGCATATAGGGCTTACCCCAGCAACCGGCACCGTCTGAGAGGTACTCGCCCTTCATATGTACGCCGTCAAAGGTGTCGGGTGCCGTGCCCAGAGCAACACAGTCAATCTGATCCATCTTCATACCGCAGGAATCAAGCGCCATCTTCGTGGCCAGCCAGGACAGCTCCTTGCCGGTCTCCAAAGCCCGGCGCACGAACTTCGTCATTCCCACTCCGACAATTGCTACTCTGTTACCCATATTTCCTCCCTATGCGGCCAGGGTTACAACCGCGGCCGAAGCGGTCGGCACTCCCCGCCATGCCTGCACCAGGCAGGTGGAAGCCTTCTTGAGTTGATTGGCGCCGGCTTGGCCCCGTAATTGCTGCACTGCGCAATACAGCCGGGCAAGACCGGACGCTTCGTACATATGACCCATACCCAGGGAGCCACCGGAAGGATTCACCGGCAGAGTTCCCTCCCGGCCGGTAGCGCCGGTTTCGGTCATATGAGCAATTGTACCGGCATCACCCAGCCCCAGCGCTGCCAGATGTTGCAGTTCCTTGTAGGCATAGGTGTCGTCCACTTCCAGAAAATCAAAGCTGCGCGGGTCCTGAATGTTAGCCATGCGGCAGGCCAGAAGTGACGCCTGCGTGACATACTCAGGATAGCACCAGTCGCGCGTTTCCAGATTGGGCGAACCATTGCACCAGCCAACGCCGGTAATCCATACCGGTTTGGCCCGCAAGGCGCGCGCCCGCGACTCGGTGGCCAGCACAAACACAAAAGCTCCATCCACGGGCTGAGCGATATCCAGCTCAGTCAGAGGCCAGGCAACCGGCCGGGCGCAGGCAAAGTCATCCAGGGTCAAGAGCGCAGCCTGACCGGCAATCGGGTTGGTCAGGGCGTTACGGCGGTTCTTGATAGCGACTGCCGCGCACTGAGCCGGTGAAACCCCGGTCTCAGAGCAGAACCGGTTCATTTCCAGACCGGCGACAAAGTGGGTATTGAGCCGCAGCGGTCGGACGGTTATCGGGTCCTGCGCGCAGGCGGCGATGCCGTCCGGTGTGAGCATATTGGACGCTTTGGAATGAGCCTCGACCACGGCGGTGGAAAACTGGCCGGTGCGCAACTGCATCACTGCGGCAGCAATACCGTGCAGGCCGTCACCGGTGATGGTGTGCATCTGCTTCAGGGCTGCGCCGAGCTGGTCCGGCACGTACTCGTCGAAGATGCTTGTTCCTTCGATGTAGTCCTCCGCGCAGGTGACGAAGGTGTCAATATCCTTGCGCGGGTCTATTCCGGCGTCGGCATAGGCCTTCAGCGCTGCCTCAAACATCATCTCCTTATAGGAAACATCCGGAGAGATGCTGCGCAACTGCGTGGCGCCGATGCCGACGACCGCGATGCGTTCTGACATTAGACCTCCAGATTTAGGTTCCTCATCATCCTTGTGTGTTGTGTCCTGTCGCAGCCGTCCTTCCCAACGTGGCGTAAGATACCGGCCTGAACATGGGATGTCAAGAAGGCCCGGCAGCTTGCGAAGATGCCGCGGAGCGGCGCGGCAGCAGGGCCGCTCCGCGTGCGACTCAGGCGTGTCCGCTCTACGGCGTCGGCGGGCCGATGTTGAAGACCTGGGTACGGATGGTCTCCAGCACCGACCGGCTGAGGCCGCGGGCAACCCATTTCCCAATCAGGGTTGCGGCCTCAACCGCCAGCGCCTCGCCGGACACGTCAATCTGGGACAGATGCCACATCTCGCGGCCGAAGTTCAGGTAGAACGGGTAGGTGATGATGGAGACACCTTCCTGGTCGAGCACCTGCTTCACCTGACCTTCCATCGAAGCCAGAGAAACGTACGCCGAGTTCACGTGCTCGAGCATCTTGGGCCGTCGCTCGGTCAGGATGGCGGAGATGCGTTCGACGTTGAACTTCTTGTCCCAGCCGTCTATGCGCTTGGTCGGGTCGGTCGGCATTGCTATCACCTCCTTTCTGCGGTGCCTGCCGCTGGCTCGAAGGCCGGCTGCTGCCTGCGACCATCGGGCTGCTGAGAGCTGTCAAAGAGCTTCTCGGTCCTGCACTGATATATATGCTCCGACCCTGCCAGATTCGTAAGAAAAAGGCCCGGCTCCAGCCGGGTCTTAGGTTCAGAATGCTTGCCGGGTCAGTCCTGGGACGCGCCCGGTGACAGGCCGTTTCGCCTCATCTCAGCAACCAACATTGCCGCGCCCTCTACCACGGGACGCAGAATCTTCTCATACGCAGGATGGCGGAACAGGAATTCCTCCGGGTCAGGGTTCTTTCCGGCCTGGGCCAGGTCCAGAAACTCGTCTGCCAGTCGGCAGGCTTCCTCGTCCATCAACTCCTCCTTCTCTTGCCATACGTTGTCATCACTCACGACTACCTCCTTTCAGAACCTCGGACTTAGCGGTCGCACTATGCTGTCAGTTGCCGTGCGCTCGTTATCCCGCGTTCGGCCAGATACCTTCGCAGTAGACGGCACGAACACCTCAACCGGTAACGCACCGTGCCCTCACTCACGCGCAGGAACCGCGCGGCCTCACACCGGTTCATACCCCAGTAGAAGAACAGCACGGTCACGGACCGCAGCTTCTCGGGCAACCGGCACACCGCCTGCCAGAGCACTTCCTCGCACCTGTTTCTGCCCAGTGCTTCCTCCGGCCCGTCACAACTCGGCTCCGGGAACACGGTCTCGATGCTTTCCGGTGAAGGATGCCGCGCCTGCCGGCGCAACTGCATCCGGCACAGGTTGTTCGCTATCTCGAACAGCCAGGTCGCAAACCGGCCCTTGGCCGGGTCGAACCGGGCCAGTCGGGAACAGGCCCTTGCCAGTGTCTCCTGGGTCAGGTCCTCGGCATCAGGTCGGCCGAAACCGTGGTGTCGAATCCAGGCGTACACCGGCGCGCGATAGCGGCGTAAGAGCTCGGACAGGCTTTCCTCCTTGCCCTGCAATGCCCCTGCCACCAGTTGTGCATCTGTCATGATGCACCTCCACGTCCTTCTCGCTCTGGCCCGGCCTGTCCGGCCGCTGGAGGCCGGGAGGCGGTTATGCTTGGGCTGGGCAGGCCGAGTCAGGGCTTATGCTCCCGGTCCCCAAAGGAGCGACTTCTCTATCTCGCCCTCTACACTATTATATGCCGGAATGACGGAAACTCGTAAAAGAATCTGCGGGTTGGCCTGTACGGCTGGCCCGGCATCCGTCTGTGCCTTGACTTTCGACTGAACTGAGGTATAAGTTGGGCGTGAAGAATGACACCGGGCCGAAGCGAATGCCCCGCCCGGACTTGATAGAATCGAGATAAGTAATAAGTCCCCGAAACACACCCTAATTCTGATAATCCCCGTCCTCGGTCAGGCCGAACTACGGCCGGTCGAGTTTCGTATCGTGTCACCGCGCCCGCGCGCAGACACCCTTGACAGGCCTCGGATTTGTGGAAATATGGGAAGTGTCCCGGGTTTCCCTGGTTCCGGCGGTCTTGACCGCGATTTGCAGCCAAGTATTCAGCATCAACCCGGTCGCACCCTGAACCCGGCGCATCCCAGTTTGCCACGCGGCCGATTTCGAGTAGAAATTGGGCGTCGCAAACGGCGCTGTCGCGACCGAGTGAAGAAGGTTGTTACCGAGCTGCCAAGGCACAAAGTCGTTGCCTCGCAAGTAGAGAAACTTCGGGTGCTATGGCAGGCTAGCCGCAGTCTGGCGTTACTGCAGTTGGGTCACTCGTTTGACTTGAGGAGTTCTAGCATCTTTCTGCGAGAGGCGCGGGCCTGAGTTCCCAGCAACCCACCGTCTTTCCAACGAAGGACCTGTTTTACGGAGATTATCCAGAACGGGATACGCGGGAACGACTCGATGTCACAGAGAACGTAACCCGCAAGCTGGCCGATTTTCTCCCGGAAGCCCCTCTCTGTGTATGAGCGGCCCGACCCAACGTCGTAACTGGGGCCGAAGTAGATACCGCCCTTAGTGATGCTCCGCACCTCCCACCGGCGTCCCTTCGGGTCCACGAGGTCATATCCCGCTCCTTCACTGGGGGCGAGCACCCAGTCGAGACGCTTGGCGATTCTTCTCTCCAAGAGGAAGGAAACCCTACGTCCGTCAGTGAAGTACTCCTTTACGTCCTTCTCGTCTATCTTGAGTGCCTTGGCAATCTCCGGGATGCTCCAAGCTAGCATCATGCCGCGGTCTGCAACCGTATCATCGTGCTCAAAGGACCCGGTATGCTCGTTCACTTTGTGAACAGGACTATCCTGTTCGTGTTGGTGCCCTTGGAGTTGTTTCTGATACCCCAGCAGTTTGCCGTTTTAGTGAACTCCTGCTGGTTCACCATGACTGCGACACAGTCGAAGCCGGCATTCATACCGAGTGGCGCAACGACCTCGTCGAGAAGCACCTTGCCACCTCGGACATCCCCGACCTCGAAGGCCACCCAGCCGCCTTGGCGCGTGACGCGGTAGAGCTCGTGAAAGACGTCTTGCATGACTGCCGCCCAGTCCTCCAACCGCTTCATGATAGTGATGCGCTTGGCCACAGCCGCAGCGTCTATCCAATTGAACCAGCACCGTAGCCAGTTGTCTTGGTCATACTGAACAACGTCAAGGAACGGCGGTGAGGTAACTGTTAGGTCCACGCTCTCCGGTTTTATCTCCAGCACTCTGCGGGCATCGCACTTGTGGAAGCGAGCGGAGGAGGCTGCCATACGAAGCGTCTGCCGCATACGTTCATCCACGTCTGCAAGAAGGCTTGCCGTCTTTCGGACGATAATCGCGCGAGTATCTCTTTGAGGAGGCGTCTGTCTGCGTATCGCGTTTATCTTTGATTGCGCAGCAGGCGAGACCGCCTGGTTCGGCGGCAGGGTGTAAACGGAGAAGAATCCGCTAGAATGACCGGTAAGACGATTCGTCGCAACCATGCGAATCCAGTTGTCAACGTTGTTGCGCTTGCCGCGAAGATACTCGCGCAGGGATACGATTTCTGCTAGTGTGGATGGGTGATAGAACATGGAGAGGTCAGTGCCGGCCCTATCTGCCGCGTCTGCAAGGACTGGAATCCCCGCCAGCCGACGTGCCACCTCCTCAACATGCGGAGGGGATAGCCGAGGTTCCGTCAGTATCCGGCTCAGCGGGTTGATGTCGTTTGAGATGACGTTCCGGCCGAGAAGGGCTGCTTCTATCGCCGTCGTTCCCCGACCTCCAAAGGGGTCATAGACTGTATCACCCGGGTCTGTGAGGCGTTCGATAAAGAACCGAGGAAGCTGTGGCTTGAAGCAGGCCCGGTAGGATATTTCGTGTAATGAGTTAGCCTGCCGCTGACCAGAAGTCCAGTATTCGTTGACGTAGCGAGGGATACTTCTCCCTTCGGCAAGGAACGTCTCGACCACTGCATGCCTGCCTGTGGTGAACAGGTTGGCCTGCGAGTCGGAGAAAGTGAACGTCTCTAGGTGCGCTCGAAACTCCGCCGCTGTCCTTATGCGCGGTGGCCGGGGGTGCGAAACCACCAAACCTGTCATCGAAGGCTCAGTGCGAAGTGCTGTGCGAATTACCGTCATCTGATTCAACTATGCCGTATAAAGACCTGCAAGTCAAGCGACGAACGCCTACTTTCGAGTGCAGTAGGAGCTTGCGCTCTCGGGCGGGGCCGGGGTCGAATCTTGGCATTTGACAGGTCCTGATAGGGTGCGCTGACGGCCGCCTACGGCGTTGGTGCGCCGATATTGAGCACCATAGCGGCGGAGGAATGAGCGTTGAATGAGAGAAGGCCCAAGAACCAAGGCTCAAGGCCCAATGAATGAGGAAAGGCCCAAGGCCCAAGATTCAATGCCCAATCAATGCTCAATGGCCAATGCCCAAGAGAAGTGTGGCCTCAGGGCGTTGGTGGACCGATGTTGAAGACCTGCGTGCGGATGGCCTCCAGCACTGACTGAGTCAGGCCTCTGTCTACCCACAGTCCTGCGTTTTCCCCAAACCGCGCACCTCAGGGGCTACCCGCCCCTGAGGCGGTAGAAAAGGGGACACAATACGAAACTAGGCGGGCCTCCTGGGGAATACCGGGGATGCTTCTTGTTTTCCGATGTGTGTCAAGAGGCGGCGGTCTTCTTCGCGTCGTGGTCGACCCAGAGCGAAGGATAGCGGGGCTTGCCGGGTTCGCGGGCGACCAGGGCAAGCAGGTTGGTCACGGTCCGGCGCTCCAGCCCGGCTTTCTCGCAGACCGCCGCGAAGTCCCGCGGCCCCAGCGCGATGTAGCACTGCCGCAGGCCGAATATGCAGTCCCTCGGCCCGTCGGCGGTGCCGATGGTCAGCAGGGTCTTGAGCGCCGAGGCAAGGTATTGGGCCGCCTTCTCGTATTCCCGTTTGAGCACCAGCACGTTGCCGATACCGACGCGGTCCCGCGCTTCGCCCGCAACGTCTCCGGCCTTCGCGTGCAGGCTGAGGACAGCCTCGTAGCTTGCCAGCGCCCGGTCGGGTTCGCCTTTCTTGAGGAATATGCCCGCGAGGTTGCCGAGCGCGTTTGCCTCGACCAGAACGTCGCCGGTCTGCCGCGCGATTTCCGCGGTCTGCTCAAGACTGGCCGAAGCCTGGTCCAGTTCGCCCTCGCGCTGAAGTACGAGCGCGATGTTGCCGAGAACGCTGGCGAGTTCCCGCCGGGCGCCGAGTTGCGCGAAGGTGTCGCGGGCGCGCTCGAAACAGACAAGCGCCTCCGCGAGCTGCCCGCGTCGGATGAGAAGCAGCCCCTTGTTGCTGTCCAGCCGCGCGAGTCCGGACCGGTCGCCGGCCTCGCGGCTCAGCGCCGCGCTCTGTTCGTAATAGTCGAGCGCCTTGTCGAAGCGGCCCCTCATCTGCCAGACCAAGCCGATGTTGCCCAGCGCTCGCGCTTCGGTCGTTTTGTCGCCTGCGTCGCGCGCGGCCCGCAGCGCGGCCCGGAAGCTCCCGAGTGCCTCCCTGAAACGTCCCTGCTGCTGGCGGCACACGCCTGCCTGCCGGTACGCGGCCGCTGATTCGGTGCCGCAGGTCAGTCTGCCGGCCTGCTGGAAATGCCGCGCGGCCCGGCCGAGCCTGCCTGCGGCCAGGGCGGCGCTGCCCTGTTCCAGCGAACGTCTTGCGCGCCGGGCGCGTTGTCGAGGGGTTGACCGGTACAGAATGACGGCCGCCGCAGCGACCGCCGCAACGGAAGCGATAATGCCCGCAATGATGCCTGTCACCTCGAAGTAGCGTACCGAATCCGGGCCAGTGGTCAAGCGGGAGTTACCGGGGACATAGCAAACGATTCTTCCTCGCGGGGCCGCGAGTCGGTGAGCGTCTGCGGCGTCGGTGCCCCAGCATGAGGGGTCAGGTCTTGGGCCTTGACATTCCTACCGCCAGCGCAAACAGCTACGGCGTCGGCGGACCGATGTTGAAGACCTGCGTCCGGATGGCCTCCAGTACTGACTGAGTCAGGCCTCTGTCTACCCACAGTCCTGCGTTTTCCCCAAACCCCGCACCTCAGGGGCTACCCGCCCCTAAGGCGGTGTACGCAACTCCCCTTGGTCGTTGCACGTGCACCTGTAACCCCTTGGGGGAAACGCTAGGGCGTGGGTGGTCCGATGTTGAATACCTGAGTCCTGATACTCTCGAGAACCGACTGCACAAGCCCTCGGCCCACCCACAGCCCTATCTGCAGCCCGGCTTCCAAGGCCAGTGATTCGCCGGCCACACCTTTGCGGATGAGTTTGTCACCATCGGCGAGGGAGGGAAGCTGTCTAGTTCAGTCAGCCTACAATTGGTAGACCCTTGGGCGTGGTAGCGTCCAAGACTAAGTGGGAGAGGTAGCCGATGGCGGCCGACCGACCCAGCAACCTGAGCCAGGTGTCAGGCGCGGTCGCTTTGGTGTTCTTCACTGCACCGTAGACGGCGGCGCCTCCCGTTGCGAGGCCGTGGAACAGACCGCGATGGTTCGGGTGCAGGGCAGGTTCCAGCAGGTCCGGTGCGACCGCCACGCACCCGCCGACCAGACCCGCCGCAGCCACTTTGAGCCAGTCGACCTGTTCCTTGTTCACAAAGCACCGAATCAGCTCAGCGCCACAGGCGGCGAAGGCGCCGACTGCGACGTGGGTTGAGCGTCGCATAGCTTAGCCACTCCTGCCATAGCGCTTCTTTAGTCGTTGCTTGTCTTCGACCGCCTTGTCCGCTTTCAGGTAGATTTCAGCAAACTCGATACGACCTTCATCCGGGAACCAGGCCCAAACAACGCGGATTCCGGTACACGAACCTTTGCTCTTGAGAGCCTGACACGCGAACTTCTTAGCCACGTACACCGGCGGTTCGTCGAAACCGAGCCCTGCGACGCGCTCTATGCGGCCGGTCGGAAGACCCTTTTCGTGGAACAGCCTCAGCGCGTATTCAGTGAAGAAGACCAGGTCGTCTTCCAGGGTACGATACTTCCTGAGCAGGCGTGCGAAGTCGCGCTCGAATTCCGGTAGCCGGACAACCGCGCTAATCGGCCTCGGCGTACTCACGCTGGGAGTAAGGCGGAACGCGGTAGAACACCGCTTCGTAAGGAATCACCTTGCCGGGCTTGGTACCGAGCCAGGGCACGTCGTTGTGTGACCACGCGCTGATCTGGGCGGCGTTCATGTCGCCCAGCCGCTTGAGCACGTCGTCTATCAGCGCGAGCTCCGGCCCGGTCAGGACCGACGTGTCCGGTTCGCGCAGCGGGAGGTACTTGCGTTGCTCGTACTGGAAGTGTTGGTTCCTCACTCTAACCAGCGCGCCTTCCTTTTCCATTCTTTCGACAATCTTATGGAACTCTACCGGCGTGGGTCCATACTTGTTGGCGACATAGGTCGCGCCGATGAGCTGCTCTTCGTATTTCTCGTAGTAGTCGAAGTCAATGAAGTAGAGTAGTTTGTAGAGCACCGTTTCGCCGACATGCGGCCTGGCCCCGATTCGGCTAAGCACGTACAGCAGCACCTCGCGGAACTTGGCCAGGTTTTTCTGCGGTACACTGATGCGCATTCCACCTGCCGCCGACCTCGCTGGAGCGTCTTTTGCCAGAACGACTTCCGGCTCCTTCTCCAAGCCGAGCAGGACGTCACAGCTCACACCGAGCAGGTCAGCCAGCCGGACGAGTTCGTCGGCCGTGACATTCCTGCGGCCGGCTTCGACCTGTGACAGAGATGAACGCGGAATGCCTAGCTGGCCGGCAAGAGCCTCCTGGCTCAGGCCTTGCCGCTCGCGCAGGGCCCTGAGCCGCACACCAAGGGATTGCTGTCTATTGCTCATCGAGGGCTCCGTAGTTCATGATAGGTCATTATACCTCTGTCGACTTTTATGTCAAGCGCTCGTGCATAAATCCGACAGCGGCCTACGGCGTCGGCGGACCGATGTTGAAGACCTGCGTGCGGATGGCCCGAGGACAGTAAGACCGATAGCAGGCGGACGGCAGGACAGCGAGCGAGCCGGACAGCGGGACAGGGAGACAGCCGGAGAGCCGGAGAGGCGCAAAGATGGCTGTCTTGCTGTCTCCTTTCTTGCTGTTTCCTTTCCCGCTGCTCACTGTTCCCTCTCAGGCTGGCCCGCGAAGCCGTAGACCTTGTTCCGCAGCGCAAGGAGCGTGGCCAAGTCCAGGCCCCGGAACTCCCATCGGTCAATGAGGTCTTCGGTAGCCCGGAGCAGGGTCCGGGATGAGTAGATGCGGCACAGCCGGGCCAGGGCCCGGGCAAAGGCGTAGTAGTAGATGTGTTCGCCGCCGGGAATGCCGCGTTCCAGCAGGACCGGCCTGGTCAGCATGACCAGCGAGCGGTCGTATATTCGCGCCTGGCAGAAGTGGTCAAGTTGTTCCTGCGTGCTGCATTTGAGGCTGGGCGGGCACATTCCGGCCGCCATCTGCCAGGCATAGGCCGCACGTATTTCGTCAATCGTTCTTTCCATGGCCTGCCTCTGATGAGAACCGCCAGCGGACGATTTGCTGGCCTATGTGCCAGAGCAGTCGGCCGGAGAGTCCCCGGTGAAACCATTTGAGCACGACGCGCTGGGTATAGTGGGAGAAGCCTGGAACCGGCGGCTGGCGCAGGGTGTGGTAGAGCTCCCAGGCAAAGGTAAGGTAGAAGGGACGCTGTTCTTCCGGGCAGTCCAGGCCGGCTACGATGCGGCTGAGTTCCTCTTTCGGGCCGAGCGGCGGCCCGGATGGAGGCAGGGGGCGCTTCTTCTTACCCATCGCGTGTCTCGGAATCGAAAGTGGCAGAAGAGGGAGCAACCGGAAGGGGAATAGACTGGCAGTTTGCTGTCTTACTGTCCGGCTGTCGGTTTGTCCTGCTGTCTCGCAGTGCGCTTGTTTCACTGCTTACTCCCGGTTTCTGCGGTGCTACGAGTCCGGTGTAGACCTGGCGCAGGGCGGCTTGAAGGATGTCGGACGCGAGCCCGAGCGCTGTCCATTTGCGCAGGAGCAGTTCCAGCTCAAAGGCGAGGTCCCAGCCGGTTCTGGCTGCCAGGAGCCCGGTCAGTTCGCGCAGGTACCAGCGGTACTGGTCCTGCTGCAATCGGGTCATCTTGACCTTGTCCAGGGCAGGCCGGGCAAGCTCCCGGACTGCTTGTTCGGCGAGGTCGAAATCAAGGCCGTCGAGCATCAGGGTGTCGGCCTCGGCCCGGATGCGGTCGAGGAGCTTCATCGTTTCTGAGTCGAGCTTCAGGGTCTTCATTTCTGTTCTCAATCATATATATGCTGTTTTTGGCCGAATTCGTAAAGGAAAACAACAAACCGGAGGAACCGCCAAGGACGCCAAGGTTCTGGCCGGCAAGAGAAGTGAACGCGGCTAGGCGCAGGCGCACACGGATAGGGATGGGAAAGCAGTGAAATCACGCAGAACACGAGGAGGTCAAGGACGGACGGCCTTAGGATACGATACGGAGTGAGGGAAGTTCGTTCATGTCCCGCTCCATGCGCTCGTAAGTGAAGTTTTTCCGTATGGGGGTCTATTGGTAGGCTGATTGGTAGGCTGGTTGTCAGGTCGCAAGGCTGGCAGACTGGCAAGCTGGTTGGCCGGCAGATTTCCGAGCTGTTTGCCGGGCTGGTTTGTCAGCCGATTGTCAGGCTGGTTGCCGGGCTGGCCGGCAAGCTGGTCTAGGGACCGGTTGGTCGGTTGATTTCCCTGCCGGCAGGTGAGCTGTTTGACTAGCGGATTCCCAAGCTAGTCTGGAGGCCGATTTCCAGGTTGATTGGTGAGCCGATTGGCAGGCCGATTTCCCGGCTGGTTGGAGATGGGACTCGAGGGCCGGTTTCCCGGCTGATTGGTCTGTTGCCGGTTGTTAGGCCGCCGGGCCGGTTCTGGGAAGGCGGAAGTAAAAGGTGCTGCCTTTGCCGTAGCGGGATTCTACCCGCATCGTGCCGCCGTGTTCTTCGACAATGCTCTTGCAGATTGAAAGGCCAAGGCCGGTGCCGCGGACATCGGGCAGGTCTTCTTTGTGCATGCGCTGGAATCGCTCGAACAGCCGGGACAGGTCTTCGCGCCGGATGCCGACACCCTGGTCCGAGACGCTGACCTCTACTTCTTCACCCACCGGTCTGGCCGCGATCGTAACGGTGCCACCTTCGGGTGAGTACTTGATAGCGTTGGAAACCAGGTTATGAATAACCCGGCGGATTCTGTCCGGGTCAGCCCGTACCGTCGGCAGGTCCGGGGGAATTTCGTTTCGGAGCCGGTGCATCGGCGCGTGAGCTGATTCAATGGCAATGACGTCCTCAGCAAGCCGGCGTAGGTCTGTGTCTTCAAGATGCAGCTCGAATCGGCCGGCTTCAATCTGGGACAAGGTGAGGAAATTGTCAACGAGACCGGAAAGCCGGCGCGCCTGTTCGATAATGATGTCCAAATAGTGCCGCCGCTTTTCTTCCGGCAGAGAGTTGTCTCTGAGCAGTTCGGCAAACCCGATGAGCGGACCAAGCGGTGTGCGCAGTTCGTGCGAGACAATCGAGACCATGTCAGACTTGAGACGGTCCATTTCTTGCTCGCGGGACAGGTCCCGCAGGACTATGACGCAACCGGTTCTCCTGCCGGCTTCGTCCTGAAGTGGTGCGGCGCTTAGTCCGACCGGTAGAACCCGGCCCTCAGCGGTCAGCACCGATGTGGTCGAGGGAGTAGCCGGCGAGGGAGTAGCCAGAGGGGGCTCTAGGAGCCGGCAGGCCAGGTCGCAGACAGTCGCGGAATCAGTGGATGCAGGTCTGAGTACTTCGTCACAAGGCCGGCCGACAGCTTGAGTGGCCGAGAATCCGGTCATCTGTTCGGCCGCACGGTTCCAGAGAACAATACGACGGTCCGGGCCGATAACTACTAGACCTTCAGCCAGGGCCAGGAGGATGGCCTGCAGGGACTTGTTCCGTTCGTCCAGCTCCTGGGTGGCCTGGCTAACTTTCCGTTCGAGGCTGCCGTGCAGCTCGGTGAGTCGGTTGGCCATGGTCATGAATTCGAGTGCCAGGTCCTCGATTTCATCTCCGGTGCGCAGGTCGAGATTCGTGTCGAGCCGGCCGTCGGCGAGTTGACGCGCACCGACACGCAGCCGACGCAGCGGCTGGACGACCCGCTCGGACAGGAAAAGGCCGACGACCAGTACCACCGCAGCCGTCAGGAGGACGACTAGAACCGCGATACGACCGAACTGGTGCGGTGCAGCAAGGACTTCAGCCTTGCTCTGCTCGACTAAGACAACCCATGAGGCTCCACCCAGCTTGGCATGACTAGGGCCCCGGGTCACCGATACAGGTGCGAGAGCAATGACCGAATGTGTCTGGTTGTTCAGACCGCGGCCCTGGAACCAGGATGGGTACTCAGTTGTGAGCCGACTGACCAGGCCGGTCTCGCCTAATCTTGTGCCGACTTCTAGTTCCGGCGATGCGAACAGGACCTCGCCGGTGCTAGCGAGCAGTGCCGCGAAGCCGGTCTGGCCGATTTTTATGTCTTCGATCAGTTCTTGCAGGTCGCTCGTCCGGGAATACGCTCGAAGGATTCCGACAACCGGACCACCGCCAGGTGCAACGACCTGGGCAACAACCTCCAGTAGTTCCTGATCAATGGTGTAGTTGAACTGGCTGCCTGCTAACAGACTGTCCGACTGGAAAAGAAGCGAAGGAAGAGGTCCGGACGCTCCCAGGACAACGCCGGAAAGGTCGGTTACGATAAGCCGTTCGAACTGTCCCTGATGCCCGTGCAGGAAACGGACCAGTTCCTGGCTGACCCTGCTGGCCAATAGGGCATCAGTCAGCCGAGCCGAGTCGGCCGGCCAGACCCTGGCAAGCTCGGCTGCGGAGAGTCGTGGGCTGCGAGCGGCCCTGACTACTTCTTCCTGAAAAGCAGGAGACTGGGTACATAGATGGCCAGCTTCGAGAATTAGGTTGCGAATCCTTGAGTCAATGGCCGAAGCGGTTTCGCTTGAGATTCTGACCAATCGTTCGGCCGCGGCCTCAAGGGCGCTCCGGGTCATTGTCAGATGGCCGAGTACCGACGTGATAACAACCGGGGCGATGCCGACAATCAGCAGCCAGAACAGGATGCGTCCCTGGATTCCAAAGACAGCGCGGCTTCGAGTTCTTTCCGGCTTTTTGGACATTGTTTCTTATACACTGTCGTTGCGGTCAGGTCAAGCGAAGCGAGGACGGTTTCAGGCGGTTTGACATTGGCGATGTAATGTCTAGACTTATTCGACGTGGAGTTTGTTCCGGCTGAGAAGATGCCTAGCCATGTACCCGTCCTATGTCTGATACTCGGTATAACAAAGCATAATACCTAGAGGAGGTGTGATTTGTCGTCGGTGTTCGTAAAGACGCTGAAGTTCTCTGCTGCCGCACTTCTTGCTGCTGGCACGGCGCTTGCTGGTCAGACGGTCGTCCGGGTCCGGGCGACCGACTACTGGCAGTTGTACGAGCACATACCATTCAAGGGCACGTCAATTCAGATTGCGGGAGCCGTGCCCGGAGAGTCCTATGACCTTATCTGTGACCGGGCCGAGCTGGCGCTTGTGACCGGATGCGGGCTGCCCAGCGAAGTAATCATTGATGACCTTGACACCCGACGCCTGGAAGCTGCCGAGTTGGGCTTCTACTGCTCATACGACTCGATGAAGAGCATCCTGCGCAATCTGGCTTCTTCCTATCCAGCCATCTGCAAGCTCGACAGCTTTGGCCCAACCCACGAGGGACGTTGGATACTCGGGGTCAAGATCTCGGACAACCCGAGTCTGGACGAGGACGAACCCGAGGTGATGTTCATGGGCCAGGTGCACGCCCGTGAGTGGGCCGCAGGCCAGGTGTGCCGGCACATCGCCGACACACTGGTTCGCAACTATGCGGCCAATACGAGTTTCCGAGACCTCGTTGACAACCGTGAAATCTGGGTCTTCCCGATTGTCAATGCTGACGGATTTGCCTACGACTATCCGAGCCAGCGGAGTTGGCGCAAGAACCGTCAGCCATTCGGCAGCTCATACGGATGCGACGACAACCGCGACTTCAACGGTGTGTGCAGCGGCAACCGGATGGCTGACTGGGGTTCGCTGGTTCGCGGCTCGCGAACATCACATCTACCTTCAGACGAGACATTTTTTGGTGCCTCAGGAGCATGGGGTAAGGAAATCGGTGCACTGTGCGAGTTCTTCAAACAGCGCACAATCGTGGCCTGCATCGAGTTCCATTCTTACTCCGAACTGATTCTGTGGCCCTATGGCCACGGTGAGAACACGCCGGATAATACCTACTATTCGAGCCTTGGCCAACAGGTTGCCAGTCGCATTTCGAAGCTTTCCGGCGGAACTTATACCCCGCAGCGCTCGGACCAGCTATATCCAACAAACGGCGGCTCAGACGACTGGTTCTATGGCTGGGCCCATTACATCGGTGGTTTTCCTTGCATGTCGTTCTGCTGTGAATTGGGTACGACATTCTACCAGAGCACGACGGACCTAAATAAGATACAGACTGAAGCATTCAAGGGTTCGTTCTACCTGGCCCAGCAGGCAAGCGACATTATCAACTCGCTTGAGGGTACGGTGCCGCGGCCGATACTGGCGCCGATTGACTCGGCATTCGGCGACTTCACGCTCCACTGGACACCGATTCGGCCGGAACAAAACCATCCGACAAAGTGGGAGCTGGAGGAACTCTCTGGCCTGGTCGTGGTCGAGGACGGGTTCGAGTCCGGGACTGGCAAATGGACCCTGCAGGGCGCATCCCAGTCAACGAGCCAGAAACATTCAGGAACCTATAGTATCTACCTGGGCACGGGCAACAACATTTCAAACTACGCGATGACCAAGGATCCGTACCCGGTTAACCCCGGGGACAGCCTCCGCTACTGGATATGGTATAACACTGAGAGTAACTACGATGTAACGGTGGCCGAAGTATCGCTCGAAGGCAAAGAGTGGTTTCAGCTCCACGACCGGCTTACCGGTAACTCGTCCGGCTGGATACGCAAGTCGTTCTCACTTCAGCCTTGGGCCGGCAAGTCAGTCTTCATCCGCTTTCGCTATATGACTGACGATGGTACGACCAACTCAGGCGTTTACGTGGACGATGTCTGGCCGGTACCAAGTTTCTCGAACCGCACGGTCATTTCCAACAGCATCACCGACACGCTGTATCAGGTGACAGGCAGGGTTCCGGGCCGTTACTACTACCGCGTGCGCGGTTACAACGCAGCGTGGGGCTGGGGAGACCAGGGGCCGCTCGAGGACGTTGTCGTGGGTGGCTCGAACATTGCCGAACAAGCGCATACACCCCATTCTCGGCTTGAGCTGGGACCAAACCCGGCCAGCGGGAACGTTGCAGTCAGCTTTAGCATCGCGCATGCCGGCATTGCCGCGCTAAGCGTGTATGACGCGAGCGGCCGGCTGGTCCGCAGGTTGGTTAGTCTGGCTGAGCCTGGGGAACATACCCTGCTCTGGGATCGTACAGATGCGACAGGCCGCAGGGTACCGGCCGGAGTGTACTATGTCCGTCTGGTTTCAGACCAGGTGATTACGGACCGACTCGTGCTTGTGGATTAGGCCTAGTCCAGCTCGTGCTTCTGTTGACCGGGCCCGACGGCTCGGGTATAATTTGACGCAAGGTTTGAGAGACCCTTGCGAGATGGCAACC